>JAWXBP010000009.1 GCA_034440135.1 Planctomycetia bacterium | reverse complement strand
TCGGTCACGAATCCGCGGAAGGGAACATGAGCACTACACTTTTCGACCGACCATCGGTAACCCGCCAAGCGCTGCACTCTTCGAGCGCCGTTTACAACCGGCGGTCAAAACCGACCCGCAAATCGTCCTTTTTCGCGTCACCCATCGGGTTACCCTGTCAGCATGGCATGAATTGGCAGAATCGCCCTGGTTTTCAGGGGTCTGGCGCAAATCACATGCCGAAGAACGGGAACTCATCTGGGAAATGCGGGTCTACAATAATGACGGACGCTATTTCATGCTTAGGGATGCTGCCAGATGCCAATCAATTCAGTTTGCAAGACGAAGCGGGGGCAACGAGGAAATCGCGAATTGACTACCATTAATGTGTGCACCGGAAGCACGCCAAGCAGCATAGAATAGATGCATGGACCTTAAGTTCTGTGGCTATTGCAATCGGTCGCTCCCCGCGTCCTCCAGTTCCTTTCACCGCCACGCTGGCCGCCGCGATGGTTGGCACGACGAATGCCGCGAGTGTCGGTCTAGCGGGCGAAAGCTAGCTGCCGAGAAACAGCGCCTGGCCGATGAGCGGACGACAATTCGACGGCTGGCCAAGCTAATCCGGGAAGGGCAGGAAGTCCCCGAGCCCGACGTTATTATCCGGGTCGCCTACAGTCATTTTGGCGGCGCAGCAGGCGTGTCACGAGCGATGGTGGAGGTGCTCCGCGATCCCAAGGCACCCTCCATGGCAAAGGCAGGCATGCTGAGCGCCGTCTGCCGGCTCATCCCGGCGGCGGATGAAGCGCGTCGCCGACAGGAAGAGGAAAATCAGCGGCGGGTGGACGGGATGTCCCGGGAGGAGTTGTACGAGCGTGCTGCCGATTTGGAGCGGCGGCTGATTCAAGCAGTGCAGGCGGAAATGCACGAATGAGGGGGGAGGGCTTCACCTCAGCCTCTTAGCAAAAACGCCATGCCACCTGCATCGCGATAAGTCGTTGCGGCGAAGTCGCTTCTGCCGTAGCGGCGGAGCATGCGCCCCTTTGGCCCGCCCAGCCGACTAGCTCTTAGCAGATTGTCCATCGACGACTGTTTCGCACTGCGCGAGCCCAGCCTTTTGGTTCATCGTCAACTCGGTGGACAGCCGGGCCAAATAAGGAGAGACAGTGCCATAATCGCGACGCCAGCGAGGGGCCAGTGTGCTGGGATCGGGAGCTTTGGCTGCGTCAACACAATGGGAAATATCTGGCCCAAAGCGGGGGTCATGCAGGGCGTTAGAGGTGCCGAGAACTTCACGAGTGACCCCAAAGCTGAGTTACCGGAACCGCGACTTCCAATAACGACGTCGTCCAAGAGCACATGACAGTAACCCTGCACCGAGCGCCATGATGCCGAACGTCGAAGGCTCTGGCACGGGTTGGGCGAGATTGATGGACGTGCGATAGCCGCTCGTGGATTGTGTGACTGTGACTTCAAACAATGTGCCGGGAAGCTCACCAGCAGGGTCGAAAAACTGCACGGGATTGAAAGCGTTGCGAACGATGTTTAAGTCACTCACGTCCACATCGCCGTCGTCGTCCACATCGCCGTATTCGCGACCGGCGCGATCACCGAAGTTGTTGCGGACCGCATTGAGATCGCCAATGCCAACCGACCAGTCGCCGTCCGTATCGCCGCGCAGGCCGTCGCTGGGCGTGATGACGAATTCGATGGGAGGATTTAGCGCTGGATAGCTACCATCACCCACAACCCCAATGTTAATAAACGAGCCGTCGTCCAACCAACCGCGAATCTGATGGCTGTTGTGCTCGTCACGTAACTTGTCGACGTACTGGAAATAGGAGCCATGCAGCACCACCTTGGCGCTCCTCTGCCGTTCGATGCCGCTGAAAATTGTGCCGCCAGAAATATCCACCGTGCCGCTGTCAACCCAAATGCCGCTGTATTGATGAACCCCAACAGTGCCGCCCTCAATGTAGAACGTGCGGGTGCTGGCGTCCGCAAACAACTTCAAGTCCTCCACCACGCCGCCGGTCATCAGGAACTCGCCTTCAACAACCAGTTTTTCGTAGTAGTCGCCTTCGGAGACCACGATCGCGGAAGCGGTGGACGAAAACAGACACAGAACAGTCACGAAACAAAGTCGGAACATGGCTCAACCTCCCATGCAGGGTTGGGGTCATTAGGCTAGGTAGCTCATCGAGCTGGCATCGGCCGTTCACCTACGACGGTAACGTGCGGCTGCGGGCGCCGCAAGGAGAATTGACCGCTTGGTTTGCGCTGTATTGCGTCCAAGCCTGTCCGGACGACCGCTGGCACCTGCGACGCTCAATCGCACTGGTCGGCCTGTAGGGCCTTGTGGTGGGCCAGACCGCGACGAGATGTACGCCAATCGTTTATAATGTCGCTAACGGGATGGCCGGTTGATCCCCGGCCTACGAATCCGGTTGCCGCCTGATTGTCCTTTCCGGACGGCGACCGGGTTCTTACCCGCCTAGAAGGGACCACACATCGTGTCAGACGCCGGAATTCGCCGCATTCTCGATTCGCCGGTATGGGTGAAACCAACCACGACACTTCGCAGGTTTGCCGACCGTGTTCGAGGCAGCCTTATTCCTGCAATTGTGCACCCCGGAACAGCGGCGCTAGACGCGGCGCGCAGGTTTGTTAAATCGGAGCAGAAACTGGGTCACTTCTATGATCCTGATGATGGGGAGACCATTCAGTTTCTTGGTCTTTTCATCAAGTGGGAGCGGGAGGGCTTGGGCGTCACAGAAGGTGATGGCGTTGCGCTGAATACATTTCTTACGGCATTGGGAATGTACTGTGCGCCGTGGCCAGACGGCGACGTGCACCGTGTCGATCGTCAGCGCCGAGTCGTCCTCGAATGTGCAGAGGTAATGCTGGGAGCCGCCAGCCCCATTCAAACGCGAGCAAAAACCGATGTCGACAATGAGCACAGCGATATCGATAGTGCAGCCATTCGGCTACTGCGGGTCTTCGCAAATAACCTTGCCGACAAGCGGCTTGAACGCGCGATCGGAGTGCTGACAAACGACAGTCTGACGGTGAATGAGATGTTGACACAAATCGACGGATTGCTTCCATTCCCCCCTACGGCCAGCAGTCTGGCCCTGGGGCGGATGTTTGGCGTGAAGCCGCAAGCGGTGAGAAAAACGCCCTGGTGGATTGAAAACCGTAAGGGGAGGAAGGCCAGAGAGATTGCCGACCGATTGAACGTTCATCAAGCGCGGGCCAAGCAAGGCGACCGGGAGCGACCGACCGACAAAGAAGAATAGCGACGGACGGCAACTGGTTGCCGACTAGTTGCTATCGAAATAATTCCAAACTTTTTTGAGCCGCTAGGTGCAATACCTTGCGGCTCTTTTTAGTTCCCTGCGTTGCCGCATCCGGTTGCTGTTGGGGGCTTTAGGGGTATACGTGCCGTGCATCGCGGCCGTCGACCCTTTAGAGGTGCCCTCCAATGAATGCCACTCAGGCCCCTATTGCACTGCGGCCTCGCGACGCGGCGAAGGCCCTGCAAATCTCGCCGCGCCATCTCTGGCAATTGACCGCTGATGGATTGATTCCTTGTGTCCGCCTTGGGACCGGGAAGCGAAAGACCGTCCTGTATTTTCGCGAGGCACTCGAATCCCTGCTTCGGCAAGAGGCGGTATCGAACGGGTCGGGCGATAGCGTTCAGCCATAGCTGCCGTGCAACCCGCCTGCTGATCGGCGGCGTCAGCATGCGCGGGTCTTTCTCCCCAGCCGCATTTTGGAGATGCCAATGAATGTGAAAGTGAAGGCTCGGCCCTTGACGGATGTCGTCGAGGGCCTGGGTGGATTTGACGAACTGAGCTGGGTCCTGGTGGACCTGACGACCGGCGAACGGACGTTGCGCGCCGCACTTCAGCAGGCCCGGAAAGCCATCGATTCCGCGACGAATGACCGAGGCAAAGTTGTCCCCAGCAAGCTCGACCACGACGCGTTGGCGGAAGCGGTAGCGACAATGCGACTCGATGTGGCCGAAGCCGGGGTGATGCAGGAGGCGTTGCTCGACGCCTTGCAGTGGGTCGAGCGCGATATCGAAGAGTTGGCCGAAGCGGTCGGCGTGTGACCCGCTACAAACGCCGCCGCCCCGGGTACGAACCGGGGCGGTGGCTCAAACGGGAGTTGTACTGTGCGAATGAATCTTACTCGCGCGGATTCTGTTCCGCAACTTGATCTGCCACGGCTCGACGTAGTGAGGGCCGACGCATGATCGACTGCCATATCTGCCAAGTCCGCGAGGCGATCTCGTTACGCGTGCCGATTCGCGGCGGCGGGGTGTTCCCACTATGCGAACGATGTCGGGGCATGCACGGCGTTTACCCGGCGCGAAAGAAGTCTTTTCCCAAATCCAAACCGATCGAGGTGCCGAAATGTTTGACGCAACGACGACTGACGTTCATTTGACCAACGGAAAAGCGGTGCCGGCGGAGGCCGCGCCCGACCCGTTTGACCTGGATCGACTCCGGCTGTCGCAGAACTTCGGCGAATCGCTCGGCGTGAAGAAGATTCTCACCACGCTCCGCTGCCGTAAGCCTGACAAGCAAGAGTTTGTCCGCGTACGCCCGGGAGACGAATGGCGATTGCAAACGGCGATCCTGGAAGATCGCATCAATCGGGAGGACTACATCGTCGACCCCAAGTTGCATGCCGACGTGGCGGAATTCTTGCAACCCGTCGTGTTGTTGCTGGCCACCACCAAGCAAGGCAACCCGTTTATCTGGCGCGCAAAGCTGCCGTCGGCGGATGGACGGCCGAACGCGTGGAACGACTCCATGCTTGCGGCGGCGCAGGCTGCGGAGACGAAGTGGGTGCGCGTGGCGTCGAATATGCCGGGCGGACTCTATGACGTGTACACCGCAAGCGGCGACCTGGCGGAACCGGATTGGCCGGAGTTGTCGTTCCAGCAGTGTATCAAGCTTTGCTTTCAGTCGCGGTTTATCGCCGTGTTGGATCACCCGGTTCTCAAGCAACTGCGTGGCGAAGCATGATCGACACGTTTCGGGAAATCTGGTTGGCGGACTTTGAATTCTCCGCGTCGCCGGGCGAGCGACCGCAACCGCTCTGCCTGGTGGCGCGGGAATTCCGCTCCGGGCGGCGACTGCGCTTGTGGCGTGACGAGTTGCACATGCGGCGCATGCCGCCGTTCAATACTGGAAAGAGGACGCTGTTCGTCGCCTACTACGCCAGTGCGGAACTCGGTTGTTTGCTTTCGCTGGGCTGGCCGATGCCCGAGCGTATCCTCGACTTGTTCGTCGAATTTCGGAACATCACGAATGGCCTACCGACCACGTGCGGGAACGGCTTGCTCGGTGCGCTGGTCCATTATGGACTCGGCGGCATCGAGGCGGCGGAGAAGCAAGAGATGCGCGAATTGGCGATGCGCGGTGGTGAGTATACGGAGGCGGAAAGACTGGCATTGCTTGACTACTGTCAGACCGACGTCGACGCGCTGGCGAAATTGTTGCCCAAGATGTTGCCGGAGATTGATCTCCCGCGCGCAACCTTGCGTGGCCGCTATATGGCGGCGGTGGCACGCATGGAATCGGTTGGCGTGCCGATCGACGTGGAAACGCTGGAGGAACTCCGCGAGTCCTGGCGATCGATTCAAGGGAAGCTTATCGAGCGGATCGACGCCGAATTCGGCGTGTACGTTCCGCGTGGTCAAAAGCGGGTTGACCCGAACACTCCGGCCGGCGCGGCGATCTTCGCCGAGGCCCACGAAAACGAAATCGACCCGCACCAACTGGCGGACGCCCTCGACTACGTGTGGAAACGAGAACTCGATAGCCGGCTGGATTGGGAGCGGGCGAAAGCTTCGGCGCGGCGTGACACCGGATTAACGACGCGGAAAATTGAGGACTGGGAACGACGTGGCGGCCGGCATGGTCACGGCGGTGACCATAGCGACTACCCCGGGCTCGACGTGACCGCCCGCGAGATTGCCGGACGCTACCCGGAATTAGGCATCGGCCCTGGTTACGACGGCGACGACGGCCGCGACTATGCGGCATTCCTATGGGAGACTCTCCGCGAGCCGGCGCGACCGAAGCCGGTTAAACACGACCCCGAGCTATTGGCGCGCGCTGTCGACCTACTGCGGAACAATCCCGGCGAACCGGACCCGGCACAGGCGATGACATTCAGCGCGGAACGATTCGCCCGGTATCTGATCGCGGAAGACATTCCGTGGCCTCGACTGGCCAGCGGTGCGCTGGCCCTCGACGATGACACGTTCCGCCAGATGGCCCGTACCTATGGGCAGATTGCACCGCTCCGCGAACTGCGGCATTCGCTGGGCGAAATGCGGCTGTTCTCCGACTTGGCGGTGGGGGCGGACGGCCGCAACCGCTGCTTGCTGTCCCCGTTCCGTTCCATCACCGGGCGCAATCAGCCGAGCAATGCGAAGTTTATCTTCGGCCCTTCGGTCTGGCTGCGTGGACTCATCAAGCCATCGACCGGGCGAGCGGTCGCGTACATCGACTGGTCACAACAGGAATTCGGCATCGCGGCGGTACTCTCCGACGATGCGGCCATGCGTGACGCCTATGCGAGCGGCGACCCGTACCTCGAATTCGCCAAGCAAGCCGGGCTGATCCCCCGTGACGCAACGAAGCAATCGCACCCAGCGGAACGGGACCGGTGCAAGGTCTGCATTCTGGCGGTGCAATACGGCATGGGAGCGGCAAGTTTGGCGCAGTCGCTGGGGCAACCGGAAGCCTATGCCCGTGAATTACTCGACCTGCATCGCGCGGCCTATCCGCGATTCTGGAAATGGTCCCAAGCCTGCGTGGACCACGCCATGCTCCGGGGATCGCTCTGGACCGTGTTCGGCTGGCGCGTGCAGGTCGGCGCGACGTGCAACCCCCGATCATTGGCCAACTTCCCAATGCAGGCCAACGGGGCCGAAATGATGCGGCTCGCATGCTGCCTAGCGACCGAGCGCGGCATTGCGGTCTGCGCACCGGTGCATGATGCGATCCTGGTTGAGGCGACCTTCAAGGACATCGACCACGTCGTCGTCGCGACACAGCAGGCCATGCGGGAGGCGTCGGCGGCGGTGCTCGGCGGATTCGAGCTGCGATCCGATGCGAAGATCATCCGCTACCCGGAACGCTACTGCGACGCTCGCGGCGAACGTATGTGGCAGACCGTGGGGGAGCTACTTGCCCAGCTTAAACATCCGCGTGTATGCGGACCACCTCCGCACTGACGCGGACCACCTCCGCACTGACGCGGACCCGTCCCCTCTTTCTCATATTCTTTCTCTTACTCTTTCTCTAATAAATATACCTACCACTGGTGCATGCAATGCTGGAACTGGACCTGGAAACATACCGACTGAGGCCGGATGCGCAAGCCGACCTAGAGGCCGCCAAACGCTCCACGCGAGCCCAGCTGAAGCCCAAGCGGCATAGTGGCTGGTTTATCTGGGGACCGATCCCAGGAGCCTACGTGGCCCGTGCGGCGTCCCTGCCCGGCAAGTCACTTCACCTGTGGCTGGCGTTATGGTTCGAACACAAGAGACGCAAAGGGCAACCGATCCGGATGACGCGGGACTTGCTGGCGAGATTCCATGTCTCGCCGGACAGCGCGAACCGCGCCCTGTCGCAATTGGAGCGGGCAGGATTGGTTAGCGTGAATCGCGCGCGGGGCAGACTCGCCACCATCCAAATGCTGATTTCGAGCGCCTTGGGTGAGACGTCATCGCCATAGTCTTCGTCGCAATCCGATTGCAACTTAAGTCGTGGCTTGTAACAACACAAGCAATTGTTAGAATGACCGCATGGCACAGCGCACCTTTACCGAACAACTTCGCCGCTTCATTGAAGACAGCGGCCAGAGCCGATACGAGATTTGCCAAGCGACCGGACTCGATCAAGGCAACCTCTCGCGGTTCATGCGACATGGGACCGGCTTGAACACCAGCTCCATCGATTTGCTGTGCAAATACCTGGGGCTGCGATTGGTCGCGATCCGAGAGACCGAGAAACAAGTCGCCAACAAGCGTTCAAAGCAGGGGAAGTGAACAATGGCAAGCATTTCACGCGATCCGGGTGGACAGCGGCGAATTCTGTTCGTGGGGCCGGATAGCAAAAGGATGACGATTCGGCTGGGCAAGGTGTCGCGGCGCGACGCCGAGGCGGTGAAGTTCCGCGTGGAACAATTGCTGGCCGCTAAGCTGACTGGAAACGCCGTCGCCACCGATACGGCGCGTTGGGTGGCCGAATTGGATGCGAAGCTGGCGGACAAGTTGGCACGCGTGGGGCTGATTGCCCAGCGTGACGCGAAACAAGCAACGGTGCTGGGGAAGTTCCTAGAGGACTTCGCCGGCCGGCGCATCGACGTGAAACCGGCGACGAAAGAAGTGTGGTCGCAAGTGATGCGGAACCTCGTGGAACACTTTGGGGCCGTCCGTGACATTGCCCAGCTGACGGAAGGCGATGCCGAGGACTTCAAAATGTACTTGGTGGGACAAAAGCTGGCCCCGACTACGGTTTCCAAGCGGCTGCAATTCGCCCGCATGTTCTTCAAATCAGCGAAGAAACGAAAACTGATTACCGACAACCCCTTTGCCGAAGTATCGGCCAAGGCCGTAATGCGGCAGGACCGGCAACGGTTCATCACACGCGAGGAATACGAACGGCTGATGGCGGTCTGCAATCCGACTTGGCGCGTGATTGTGGCGCTGTCGCGGTACGGCGGTTTGAGGACCCCGAGCGAAACGCTTTCACTTCGCTGGCAAGACGTGGATTGGGAAGCCGGCCGGATCGTCGTGCAATCGCCCAAGACGGAACACCACGTAGGCAAGGCCAGCCGCATGATTCCGCTGTTCGGCGAATTGCGCCCGATCCTGGAGGAAGCCTTCGACTTAGCTCCCGAGGGTGCGGTATACGTGGTGGACGGTAACCACCGGGAAGCGGCGAACACACCGAGCGGCTGGCGGAACTGCAACTTGCGCACGCAATTCGAGCGGGTGGTGAAGCGCGCCGGCCTGACGCCGTGGCCCCGACCGTTCCACGCCATGCGGGCGAGCCGAGAAACGGAACTGGCGAAGGAATATCCGATCCACGTTGTAACCACTTGGCTGGGCAACACGCCTCGCATCGCGTTGAAGCATTACTTGCAAGTGACCGACGCGGACTTTGATCGTGCCGGAGTGGCGTTGGAGCGAGGCGGCGCAGAAAGCGGCGCACGGAGCGCGCAGAATGCGGCGCAGCAGGCGCACGCAGGGGATGGCAGGGAACCGCACGTACCGAGCGCAACTCCTGTCGAGTGCGCCACTTTTGCGACTTCCCGCGAGTCGGAACTTCTTGCTGCAAAACGACTTAACGGAGAGGACAGGATTCGAACCTGTGGACCAGTTACCCGGTCACGGATTTAGCAAACCCGCGCATTAGACCACTCTGCCACCTCTCCCAATTCGACGCGGCGACCGGCAAGGTAACCGCGCAACGACTAAATTCTAAGCGATCCGCCCTTCCCCGCAAGCCGAAAACTGCCCCTGCCACCTGCCTAAAGGGACACAGGTCCGGCCTACCAGTTCATCACTTTCGGGAAGAATTCGGCCGCCAGTTCCTCGTAGAACGGCATCAATTTCGGCACGTCCGGGCGTTCGGCGCTCTTGGTGTAGAGGTCGTACGGGTTGAACGCGCGGACCCAGTGGAACATTTCGCGGTCGTGGTCGTTCATCAGGTGGTCGTATTCGTGCTCGCGATGGGCCGGGTAGAACGAGTGGTACCGGATCATGTAGAGGGCCTGCTCGGGCAGGTAGTCCTTTACGACCTGGTACAGGTACTCGTCGTGCCCCCAGGAGAGCATCACGTTGTCCAGCCCGCAGCCTTCTTCGTAGATGCCGGCGCGGGTCTGGTATTCGGGCCGCTTCGCGTCGGGGCTATCGGCAAAGAACTCGGGGAAGACGATTTTGTCCGACCAGGCGCAGCCGACCGGGAACGTGTCTCCAACGACCGCCCATTGGGGCTCGCCGTAGAGGCAGAGGATTTTGCCCAGGTCGTGAATCAGCCCAGTCAGAATGAACCAGCGCGGATGGCCGTCGCGGCGGATGGCCTCGGCGGTCTGCAGCAGGTGCTCAATTTGCGGCACGTCGGTATCGGGGTCGCTGTCGTCGATCAGCGTATTGAGGAAGTCAATCGCTTCCCAGATGCCCATCTGCCGCTTGCGGAGCGGTAAGTATTCGCCGCGTTTGGCGCGGCCGAAATCGACGGTCTGCTGGGTGTGGTTCAGCCGGTAGAATTCCTTGACGCTCGCCCGGGCTTCCGACTTGTAATCACGGAATTGTGTTTCCTTTTTGTCCGGATCGGTGGCCACGAAATGCCGTGTCGGGGCGTCTTCAGCCGGCTCTGGGTAACGCCGCTTGAGGTCGTCTTCCCATTCATCCAAATTGGCCAAAGGCGCGGCGTCGGCTTGTTTCGTCTGCGACATGAGAAATCCTCATTCGACCGGCGGTAGTCGGGGCGTGAAATGCGCTCGTACTTATGTTAGCTGTTCCGATCCCAGGTACAATATCGACCGCGGCCCAGCGAATTCCTGAGTGGGTGCGTCGCTGTGCGTTTACGGCTCAGAATGGACTGGCGGATCGACGATGGGAGCCACGATGTCGTTCGGGATGCTGTTGATCGCCGTACTCGCGGGAGCACTCCTCTTGGGTGGCGTCGCCGCGATGATCATCGTCGCGGCCGGTTCCAAAAAGCCGCGGGACTAGATTTCCAAGGAGTGCCCATCGTATGTTCGGAATCTCGCCCATCGAATTGCTCATCATCGGCGGCCTTGTGCTCACGCCGATCGTGGCCTTGGTCGTACTTTTCGCGGCGATTTCAACGAACAAGCGGAAGCGCGACTGACTAGCCAGGCCAAGAGAAAAGGCGCACTCGATTCCCGTCCGGGTCGTGTACCAACAGTTCTTGGTAGCCCTCCGAATTGCGGAGAATGCGGGCGCCGGCCGGGGCGACGACTCGCAGGGCTTCGTCGAGATCATCGCACTCGAGCGCCAGGCTCCAGCGGGCCGAAGTTTCATCCGGCGCGTCGCGGCCAATCAACGCCAGGCGCGCGTTGCCGGCTTCCAGCAGGGCGTATTGTTCTTCCGGAATGCGAATCAGCGCCCGCATGCCGAGCCTCTTGCGATACCAGGCAAGCATCTCCTCCCAACGGACGGTTCGCAGCTCGACGGCGTAAAGTTCCGATTTCATCGCGCGATGCTCCTGGCTTGATCTAAGAATTCAATCGTCGTCCGTGTGAAACTGCAACGCTGCGTTCGCGATTGGCGACAAGCACGCTTCCAGCAATTCGCCGCCCTGCGTCAATTCTAACCCGATTTGCACCGCCCAGAGCGGCGCGTCTCCCAGGCGATCGGTCGCCAACTTGACCAGGTCTTTGCGCGTGCAAACCAACCCGGTGAGTTGCTCCTGTCGCACCCATTGCGCCAGACTCTCGACGTCGTCGCGGGCATAGGCGTGATGGTCCGGAAAAGTTCGCCAGGCGGCGAGCTGGCAATCGCAGTCTTCTAGCGTGCGGCGAAATCCTTCCGGGTTGCCGATTCCGCAGAAAGCGCCCCATCGCCCGGTTGTGAGCGCCATGAGGGGAGCGGACTCGCCGAGTGAATTGAGCAACGCGGCCGGACGATGCTTCGCTTCGAGCCAAATGGGTTGCGGAGCATGACGCTGCACCGTCGCGCGGATTTGGTCGCGCGTCGCGGCATCCACTAGATCGGCCCGCGACAGTGCGATAGCCTGAGCGCGGGCAAGTCCGGTGAGCGATTCGCGCAACAACCCGCGCGGCAACACGTGGCCGTAGCCGAACGGTTCTAGGGCGTCGATCAGGACGAGATCGAAGTCGCGGGCCAATCGCCGATGTTGAAAGCCGTCGTCGAGCAGAATGAGTTGGCTCGTGAATTCCTCGATTGCCATCAACGCGCCGGCGACGCGATCCGGCTGCTGCACGTGGGGCACGTCGGGCAGCATTTGCTCGAGTTCAATGCCTTCATCGTTCAAATGACCATGCTGCGCGCCATAGCCGCGGCTGACGATCGCTACGCGGATCGCCCGCTCGCGAAACCAGCGAGCGAGCCAGGCCACCATTGGCGTCTTGCCGGTGCCGCCGGTGGTGATATTGCCGACGCTCACCACGGGAACCGGCACGTGTAGTGTCGGCTTCCAACCGCGATCGAAGGCGGCATTTCGCAATCGCGTTGCCAAAGAGTAAGGCGTCTCGGCCAGCCGCAAGCCCGCGCGCGTCACCGCCGCGCCTACTCCAGCGCGCCGCCCACTGACCAACTCATGAAAATCACGGGCGTCCAAGGGTAGTACAAGAAGGGGGTGCGGTGACTAGATCCGTGGACTCCGTGGCAGGGTGTGAAAGGTGAAAGAGGTCCTTATCCCTGCGCAAACGAATATCCCGGTTCGCCGTCGAAGTTGCAGAGGTGTTCGGTCTTGCAGAAGTCGACGCCGGCATTCGCGGCGCGATCGAGCAGCAACACGATCTGGGCGTGGGCGACGACGCCGCGGTCCGGCGCCAGGTAACGGCAGCACCAGTGGTCGGTGCAAAAGGTTTCGGAAAAGCCTTCTGGCCAGATCTTCACGCCCCGATTGGAAACCATCGTCAGTTCCAGGCCTTCGCCGCTGAGCGACTTCATCTTCGCAGGCAGTTCGGTACGATCGGCGTTCGGCCAATCGATGAAGAGGTCGACGCCCATCAGGTCCTTCTTCGGACCAGTGCTGGGATCGAACTTCGGCGTGGCGACCTGAATCGGTGCGCCGGCCACGTACTGCACAGGGCGAAGTTGCTGCGGCTGCTGACCGAGCCGCTTCACGACTTCCGCGGCGAATTCCTTGGTGCCGACCTTTTGCTTGCTGTATGCCTCGGTGAACACGTCGTAAGTGTGCATGCCGTCTTCCAGCGTGCGGAGCCAGGCGTTGTGAACGCGCTCGGCGATGTCGGTTTGGCCGATATGCACCAACATCATCACCGCGCCCAGCAACAGGCCGGATGGGTTCGCGAGATTCTGCCCGGCGCGGCGCGGGGCGCTGCCATGAATGGCCTCGAACATGGCGACGTGCTCGCCGATGTTGGACGAGCCAGCCAAACCGACTGAGCCGGCGATTTGCGCGGCCACGTCGGAGAGGATGTCGCCATAGAGATTCGGCATCACCACCACGTCGAAGACCTCGGGCGTGTCGGCCAATTTCGCGGCGCCGATATCGACGATCCAGTGTTCATTCTGAATGCTCGGATATTCCTTCGCGACTTCTTCGAACACTTTATGAAACAGTCCGTCGGACAGTTTCATGATGTTATCTTTGCTGAAGCAGGTAACCTTCTTGCGGTTGTTCACCCGGGCGTATTCGAACGCGTAGCGACAGATGCGCTCACAGCCGGGGTGCGAAATCAGCTTCAAGCTTTGCATCACCTGAGCGGTCTGGCGATGCTCGATGCCGCCGTAGGTGTCTTCCTCGTTCTCGCGAACGATCACGACGTCCATCACCGGGTGCTTGGTCTCAACGAACGGAAAGTATGACACGCACGGCCGGACATTTGCGTACAAACCGAGCGACTTGCGCACCGTGACATTGAGACTCTTGAAGCCGCCGCCCTGAGGCGTCGTGATCGGCGCCTTGAGGAATACCTTCGTGCGCCGGAGCGATTCCCAGCTTTCCGGGGCAATTCCGGAGCTGATGCCGCGGTGATAAACCTTCTCGCCAATCTCGATTTCCTCGATCGCCAGCCGGGCGTCCGCCTCACGCAGGATGGTCAGCGTCGCGTCCATAATCTCCGGGCCAATGCCATCGCCACGCGCCACCGTAATCGATTGAGTGCCAGACACTTGCGCAAGCTCCTCGGGAGAGAAAACACCGGCCGCGCCCGGCCAACTGGGACGAGCGAAAGAGACGACTCCGCATTATTGTCCACCCGGTATCGGTGTCAATCGGCGGAACGGGGCAGAGCATCTGGAGCGTGCGGCGCAACGAACGAAAAAAGCCCAGGGAAGGCTGCAATAGTCGTCTGCCGACGGACAGACTTGTGCAGCCTTCCCTGGGCTTAGCGGCGAGATACGACGTTGCGAGATGGCTCCGCGCGCTTTAGCCGCCGAAGATGCCGAGGATGGCGTCGGCCATGGCGCTGTTCACGCCCATCTCGCTGTTCCAGGCCCACATGTTGCGGGTGATGTCGATCATCATCATGCCGCACAAGCAGAGGAACAACACGCAGAACGACAGGCTGACGATCTGCAGCCCGGAGTAACCCGCTTCGCGCATCACAGGGGCCGCGGCTTGCGCCGAGCCAGCGGAGGCCATGCCGAATGACTCGGTCGGCATGGCGCCGACTGGGGTCAAGCCGCCCGAGGTATCTTCTTCGAGCATGCCGCCGTCGGTGAAGTCGGCGGAATCGGAATCGATGACGATCACCTGCGAGCCGCTGGCGTCGTCGTCGTCGCCGCCGTCCGCCGAGGGAGTAAGCAAGAACTCGTCGTCCGCGACGAGCTTCGCGCTGGAACCTTCGTCGAGGGTCAGGTCGTCGCCAGCGAGATCGAAGTCCTTGCCCGAGGAACCGGTCTTCAAATCCAGCGGGCCGTCCAACGACAGCCCGCTATCGGCAGGGCTGGCCAGAGAGATGCCGCTATCGCCCGGGCTGAGCGTGATGTCACTCGCGCCGGGGCCATGCAGAACGAGATCGTCTTCGTCGTCGTCCATGGCGGAAAGATTGATACCCGAGTCCGCGCCTCCCTTCGCAGGCGGCGAGAGATTCAGGGCGCTTCCCAGGTCGAGTCCCAGGTCCGAAGCGCCGCCTAACAGCAAATCGCTGCCTGGTTTCGCGGGCATGGGCTTGGTGAGTTGGAGGTCACTGTCCTGCGCGAAGATCGAGATGTCGCTCCCTTCTTGCGCGGCGCGACCGCCCGCGGGACCGATCACCGTGGCCGAGGTGCCCGGCCCGGATTCGCCGAGTTCCACCTCGCTCAGCAGGACGATGTCGTCGCCGTCGTCGTCCGCGGCCAGGTCGATCGGCAGGTCGGTCAGGTCGCCCGAGTCCTCTGTGTTCCCTTTGGCGGGAAAGAGCTTCGCCTTGGCGCGCTCGATCTCTTCCGGCTTGTATTTGAACGAGGCGCCGTCGCGGAGACCGTTCACCTCATACTTCTGCGTCAGTTGACGGAGGTGCTCGGCGCTGATCCCGAGTTGGGAAGCAGCTTCGTCCATCGACAAGAACTTACCGGCCATGCTCGTTCCTCTCGTGGTGCGATGCCCGAGAGCGAGACGTGGCTGGCGACGATGCCTGCCCCCGGTCTAACGCCCTTGGACTTGAATCCGCACCTCGCGCGCTTTCGGCGCAACGCTGTTGTAGTCCTCTAATTGCAGATCCCACTGCAGGTTCCGCACGCTCATCAGCGTGACTAGCCCACTTTTGAGATCCGTGTGATATACGGCCATCGCCCGCGTGGCGGGATCGACGACCGTGAACATCTGCAGGCCGTCCTGCGGTGGCGAAGCAATGGTCACCAACCCAGGGGAAGCTGACGCCGTAACCGGCGACGTTGCGGCAGTCGGAACGCCTCCGACGGCCGGAACCCCCAAGCATGAACCCGCCAACCACCCCAACACGACCATGGTCGCCACGACAACCACACGCATAAGTCACCTGGAACTTACGAGTTGCGGAAGCACGCGGCCTAAGAACCTTATTCTAAGGCCGGCAACTTCCATTTCAAGAAAAAACGCCTGCGGACCCTGTCCGGCCGGCGGCGCCAGGGAGCGTAGTGAAACTGCCCGCCGGCGGCAATGCGATTTCGCCCTGCGGATCGTGAACCAGCGTCTGCTAACGACTGTCCAGAGCGGCACTTACGCCACGCCCCGCAGTCCGTGGGCCGGTCGGTGGCATTTCCCTTTCCGCCTGCTAGGATGTTCCCCCATGAGCCAACATTGGATCGCCGATCGCACGCAATTGTTCGATAGTTCGGGCATCCGCAAGGTTTTCGACCTGGCGGCCAAGATGACCGACCCGATCAACCTCTCGATCGGGCAGCCCGATTTCGACGTTCCTGAGCCGATCAAATCGGCCGCCAAGCGGTCGATCGACGCCGGCAAGAATGGGTACGCCCCCACGCAGGGGATGGCCCCGCTGCGGGAAAAGCTCCAAGGGCAGGTCGACGCCAAGTACGGCCACGCCGACCGGAAGCTGCTGGTCACCAGCGGCACCAGCGGAGCGCTAACGTTGCTGATGTACGCCGCGGTCAATCCCGGCGACGAGGTGATTCTGTTCGACCCGTACTTCGTCAGCTACGAGCCGCTGGTGAAACTAGTGGGCGGGCGCTGCGTGATCGTCGATTCGCATCCCAATTTCCAGATCGACGTGAACAAGGTTCGCGAGGCGATCACGCCACGGACCAAGTTGATTCTGTTCAACAGCCCCGCGAATCCGACGGGCGTCGTGGCCACGGAACAAGTCACGAGCGACCTCGCCGCATTGGCCGCCGAAAAAAATGTGCTCCTGGTGAGCGACGAGATTTACAGCCGCTTCGCCTTTGACGGCGAGTTCGTCTCGCCTGCCAAGTACAACCCCGCAACGTTGGTGATCGACGGGTTCAGCAAGACCTACGGCATGACCGGCTGGCGGGTCGGCTATGTGCATGGCCCGAGCGCGCTTGTGGATGGCATGACCAAGCTCCAGCAATACACGTTCGTCTGCGCGCCGCAGCCGTTTCAATGGGCCGGAGTCGAGGCCCTGGACTTCGAGATGCAGCCGTACATCGACGCCTATCGCAAAAAGCGCGACTACGTCGTCGAGCAACTTTCCCGCGACTACGAACTGGCCACGCCCGGCGGGGCGTTTTATGCTTACCCCAAAGCCCCGCGCGGCAGCGGGTCGTCGTTCGTCGAGGAAGCGATCGCCAACCAACTGCTGGTGATCCCCGGCAAGATTTTCAGCCAACACGACACGCACTTCCGGCTGTCGTACGCGGCCAGCGACGCTACGATTGAACGCGGGATGGAAGTGCTCAGGAAACTCGCCAAACGAAGTACCTAGCGAAACCACAGTCTCCTTTCGCGGAGCGAAAGGAGACTGTCCTACTTTACTCCCACTCTCCTTTACTCCTCCCAACTCCTCCCTCATGTCCACCAACGGCGCGCTCAACAGAAAACTTCGCATGGCTTTGGTCGGTGGCGGCCAAGGCGCTTTTATTGGTCGGGTGCATTGCACCGCGGCGGTGTTGGATAATCGCGCGGCGCTCGTCGCCGGCGCCTTGTCCAGTAATCCCGAGAAGGCCAAGGCCTCGGCGGCCGATTACGACATCGCGCCTGACCGGGCGTATGGCTCGTATCAGGAACTGCTGGAAAAGGAAAAGGCGCTGCCGGCCGACAAGCGGATTGATTTCGTCTCGGTCGCCACGCCGAATCACACGCACTTCGAGATCGCCAAGGCCGCCGTGCAGGCCGGCTTCAACGTGATGTGCGACAAGCCGATGACGTTCGACCTCGCGCAGGCCGAGGAGTTGGCCAAGATCGTCGACGGTTCCGGCGTGGTGTTCGCCGTGACGCACAACTACACCGGCAATCCGCTGGTGCGGCAGGCCCGCGACATGATCCTCAACGGCGAGTTGGGGGAGATCAATGCCTTTCGTTCCAACTACATCCAAGGCTGGCTGCGCACGCGGTTGGAAGCGTCCGACCAGAAGCAGGCGGCCTGGCGGACCGATCCCTCGAAGAGTGGCGCGGCCGGCTGCTTCGGCGATATCGCCACGCACGCCTACAACCTGGCGCGATTCATGACCGGCCTGCTGCCAGGCGACGTGAGCTGCCATTTGAAAACCTTCGAGCAAGGACGCAAGCTCGACGACTACGGCCACGCGGTGATTCGCATGGAAAACGGCGCACTCGGCACGGTGACCGCCTCGCAGATCACGCATGGTCGCGAAAACGACGTCACCATCGAGATCGACGGCACCAAGGGTTCGCTCTTCTGGGCGCAGGAAAATCCGAACCAAATGTTCTTCCGCCGCAACGGCCAGCCACATGCGATTTACACCCGCGACCCCAACGCGCCGTTCATTGCCGACATCACCAAAGCGTCCTGCCGCATCCCGAGCGGGCATCCCGAGGGCTATCTCGAAGCCTTCGGCAACGTTTACCGCGCGGCTTACGACGCGATGGTCGAGCGCGCCAGCGGCAAGCCGTTCGAGAAGACGAACACGCTCTATCCCAACGTGAACGACGGCGTCGAAGGGATGTACTTCATCCAGCAATGCGTCGAGAGCAGCAAGCAAGGCGGGGCTTGGTTGCCGCTGAAACATCCGCGAGCGCGGCGGTAGTGGCGGCCTCCGCGTGAGGAATTGTCGATCTCGCTAAGCCCAGGGAAGGCCACCGAAGTTATCGGGGATAGCTGAATCTCCGAGGGCCTTCCCTGGGCTTGTGCTTGCGAGCGCTCTTGGACTTTCTCGTCGTGTAGCGCTACACGACTCCCAGCATCTGCAGGTTCAAGAACAAGACCAGCGCGCCGAAAGCCACGGCTACCACGCCTCCGAGTAGACAGAGAATGCGCGCGCCTGGAGTACCGATTGCGTCGACCAGATGGCGGGTGACGCGTCCATCTTTCAAGCCGTGCGGATTGAGCATCGACGCGTAGAGGAGGTGCAAACCCGTGACGAGCAGCCCGACAGCTGCGGCGAAACGGCTGCGGCGAAACGGTCGGCGGTTTTCCTGCGGCGGAGTGTATTGGGTAGCAACGTACTCTACTTCCTGATCAACTGGCGAAGTTGCTTCGGGCCCGGTGATTCGGTGTGAACCCAGTTGCGGTGGCCTCGCTGGAAACCTTGGCTGACCAGGAATGTGCGAAGGGGGCGGAGTATGCGCTTGCCCGCCTCCCTGTGCCCCCTCCATTCGCCGGCGACGTTCCTCATCTTCTTTCCGACGTCGCTCGTCGCGCGCCTCGCGGTCCGCCTGCCTGCGCTCTTGGGCCTCCCTTGCCAAGCGTGCGCCGATGCTTTCACCGCTGACAACGCCGGTGTCTCGCGGCCGGTCTTCTGGTTCGTCAGGCCAAGGCGCTTGCAGAGTGATCGTCGAAGGCTGTTCTTTATTGTCCGACGATTCATCCAATGGCTCATCCGGCAAATCGCTGGCCGGCGCTTCAGTTGAGTTGCCTTGCACCGGCGGTGATGTGGAGACCGGTGCAGCCGGCGCGTAAGGCGAGGGCGATGCCGCGACGGGCTGCGCGGCGGCAGGTGGAATTGGCGCCGCTGCTATGACCGGCGCGGCAGGCCGACGATTGACGGCCACGACGACTAAGACCGACAGCAAACCTATCGCGAATAGGGAAAACCCGCCGATCACGACGGCCCATTCGGCACTATCCATCTCGGCATGTTGGCGCGAAGTCGCCATAGTCAGAGGCTCCTCAGCAAGTCGACGAACGCGACAGAAAAGTGAGCGCTATTTACTTCGACGCCTGCAGTTTAGCTAAGCGTTTTTCGCGTGACAATAGATGGCGAATCCGCGAGTCGGTTTGCCAGCGGAGAATGTTTAGATCGCACTCAGCCCAGGAAAATCAACCCAGTCGCTGATGAGGGATTTCGCCTTGGGGGTTTTCACCTATGGGCGTCGACGCATCGCCCATGGCCAGAACGATCCGCGATCAACAAAAACAGCCGGCGTCTTCCTGGCAAGGAGGACGCCGTCTGTGGGAGTTCGTCGGGGGCGCAAAGCGCGGGGGATTTACTAGCAGCCGTGCTTCTCGAGCTTTTCGCGCAAAGTATCGGCCGTAAACGGCTTGACCAGGTAATCGGACACGCCGGCTTCGATGGCTTGCATGACGCGGGCTTTTTCCGCTTCGGTCGTGACCATGATGATCGGCACCTTGGCGTCCATGGCGCGGATCGCCTGGACGACCTCCAGGCCGCTCTTGCCCGGCATATTCCAGTCGGTCAGCACGAGATCGAATTCGCCCGGCTTAAACATGGCGACCGCCTCATTGCCGTCAGCTGCTTCCGTAGCGCCCGGGCAGCCCACGGCGAGCAGCGATCGAATGATGATCTTGCGCATGGTGCTGGAGTCGTCGGCAACCAGTACTCGCATCGGTGCTTCCTATGAAACGGTGTCAGAATCGGACACGGCGAGCTTCGGTCGTCTCGCCCGGAAAGGTTTGTCGGACTGGGGCAACTCTAGGTTCCGCCATCCAGATGTCAAACGGCGACGGCGAGACGTTTCTGGTCGCCTGAGCGGAGTTCTCTAAACACCGGCCTCGGAAGTAGACGATCTGTGCGCCCCGTTACATCTGCGAATCGCCTGGTCCCGGTTTGACCGGTCGTAATTCCAGACCTAAATGTTGCGGTACGTTCGATGCGCGTCACCGAAGTTCGCGTTTGCGAAATCACGGCCTGGACGCGCGGCGGGGCTGACCCGCTCCCAGCAGACCTGTTGGGCCGAACGCCAGCCGGATCGCCGCCCCATCGCCACGGCCAGGGAGAATTAATCGTCGTGACTACCGCAATTCGAGAAACGCCCACGTCCACCTCACGGCGGACCGAGCCGACCGGCAGTATGCAACTGGTCAGCTTCCGGTTGGCGCAAGAGGAATACGGCATCGAGATCACGCGCGTGCAGGAGATCATCCTGATGGGCGAGATCACGCGCGTGCCGCAAACGCCAGCCTACATCAAAGGCTTGATCAACCTACGCAGCACGGTCATTCCGATCGTCGACTTGCGTCTGCGGTTCGCCTTGCCGCAAGAGCCGTTCACGGACGAAACGCGGATCATGGTCGTGAACGTCGGCGGCAAGACGGTGGGCATCATCGTCGACGGCGTCAGCGAAGTGCTGCGGATTTCGCAGGAACAAGTTTCGCCGCCGCCCCCCACGGTCTCCGGGCTCGGCCGCGAATACCTGACCGGTCTGGTCAAGCTGGAAAATCGGCTGCTGATTTTGCTCGATATCGAGAAGCTGCTGTCGCAAGAACAAGCGCCGGAGGACAACGTCGCGCCGGCCAACTAACGCGAGCCGCCGCCCCCGCGCCGCACTCCATTCATTTATTTCGATCACCACGCCGCCCCATGGGCGTCGTTCACCAGCCAGGGAGCACGAAGAGAAATGACCGCGACACAGAATTCGACGCAGACCGTGAATTACGACGATGTCAACAGCTTGCGCTCGGCGCTGTCGGTGAAGTCGGCAATGACCGACAATTCGCCGATCAACACGATTCTGGCGGATCGCGACCTGAAGATCGTGTACATGAACGAGGCCAGTGAGCGGACGCTGAAAACGATCGAGCACCTGTTGCCGGTGCGGGCCAATGCGGTCGTCGGACAGAGCATCGACATCTTCCACAAGAACCCCTCGTACCAGCGCAAACTGCTGGCGAACGACAAGAACCTGCCGCACCGCGCGACGATCGAGTTGGGCGAGGAAAAGCTCGACCTGCTGGTGAGCGCGATCTACGACGAGAAGGGCGAGTACCTCGGTCCGATGGTCACCTGGGAGGTGATTACCGAGAAACTGAAGTTGGAAGCTAGTAACCGCGACTACGCCGGCGTTTCGAACGCCGTGAGCAAGTCGATGGCCATGATCGAGTTCAAGATGGACGGCACGATCATCACCGCGAACGAGAATTTTCTGGCGGCGATGGGCTATTCCCTTGACGAAATCAAGGGGCAGCACCACAGCATGTTCGCCGAGGCCGAACATGCTCGCAGCTCGGAGTACAAGGCGTTCTGGGCGAAGCTGAACCGCGGCGAATTCGACGACGGACAGTATAAGCGGCTAGCCAAGGGAGGCCGCGAGATCTGGATTCAGGCCTCGTACAACCCCATCCTCGACCAGAACGGCAAGCCGGTGAAAGTGGTGAAATACGCCACGGACATCACGGCCGAACGCCTGAAGAATGCCGACACCGCCGGGCAATTGGAAGCCATCAACAAGGTGATGGCGGTGATCGAATTCAAGATGGACGGCACCATCGTTAATGCGAACGAGAACTTCCTGAAGACCCTCGGATACCGCCTGGACGAGATCAAGGGTCAGCACCACAGCATGTTCGCCGAGGCCGAATTCGCCCGCAGCACGGAGTACCGCGGATTCTGGGCGAAGTTGAATCGCGGCGAGTTCGATGAAGGACAATACAAGCGGATCGGCAAGGGAGGCAAGGAAGTCTGGATTCAGGCCTCGTACAACCCGATCATGGACCTCAACGGCAGGCCCTTCAAGGTCGTCAAATACGCGACGGACGTGACGCAACAGGTCACGATGCAGAAGGACCTGCGCCGCCTGGTCGAACAGGTCATCGAGAGCGCCGGCCAATTCACGGAAGGCTCGCGCTTGATCGCCGAGAGCTCGCAGACCCTCGCCCAAGGCGCGCAGACGCAAAGCTCGTCCGTCGAGGAAATGAGCGCCGCGGTCGAACAGCTCGCCCGCAGCATCAACGCCGTGAAGGACAACTCGGGCGAAGCCGACAAGGTTGCCACCGAAACGAGCCAATTGGCTGAAGACGGCGGCGCCGCGGTGCAGAAGTCGGTCCAGGCGATGGAGCTGATCAAGACCAGCAGCGAACAGATCAGCGAGATCATTCAAGTGATCTCGGAAATCGCCAGCCAGACCAACTTGCTGGCCTTGAACGCGGCGATCGAAGCCGCCCGCGCCGGCGAGCACGGCCTGGGCTTCGCGGTCGTCGCCGACGAAGTCCGCAAGCTGGCCGAGCGGTCGAGCGAAGCGGCCAAGGAGATCTCTTCGCTGATCAAGGAATCGACCAAGCGCGTCGAGGAAGGGGCCTCGTTGAGCGCTCAAACGGGCGTTGCTTTGACGAAGATCATCCAAGGGGTCGACAAGACCGCGAAGAAGATCTCCGAGATCGCAACCGCGACCGTCGAGCAAGCGACCAACGCCAAGGAAGTCGCGGCGGCGATCCAGCAGATCGGCCAAGTGACCGAGCAAGTTGCGGCCGGCAGCGAAGAGCTGGCATCGAGCAGCGAAGAGCTTGGCGCCCAGGCCACGAGCCTGCGGGAACTGGTGTCGCAGGTCAAGTTCGACAACTAAGGCAGTTCGTCGGACGGTTTGGGAAAGATCTAGCTGAACCGCCCGGCGGCTCGGCGCATTCACTCGTCCGCGGCGCTCGCTTCGAATTGGAACGCGAGCGCCGCGGGACGTGGCGCAAGTTGAGGAGCAACGCATGCCGCCAGTCGCTGCGGAACAGATCTCGGACGCCGAGATGACGCGCTTTGTCGACCTGATCTACAAGGTCACGGGCATTCGTATTTCGACGCAGAAGAAAACGCTGCTATCGAATCGGATCCGACGCCGCCTCAAGCAGACGGGCGTCGAGACGTTCGAAGCGTACTACCTCAAACTCAAGCGGTTGCCGCCCAGCGATTTGGAGTGGGATCGCTTTCTGGAAGAGGTCACCACGCACGAAACGTTTCTCTTCCGCGATCAAGCGCAATGGGACTGGCTCCAAAGGGAGTTCCTGCCCGGCGTCGCGGCGCGCGAGCGCGATACCAAGGCGCCGAAAACGCTGCGCATCTGGTCGGCGGCGTGCTCGACGGGCGATGAGGCCATGACGGTCGCGACCTGCATCGCTTCGACGTTGCCGAACTTGTCCGAATGGCGCGTGCAAATCGTCGGCACGGATATTGGCGTCGGCGCGCTGGAGCAGGCCAAAAAGGCCGTTTTCAACGAACGGGCGATGCACCTGGTGCCGGAGAATTGCAAGAAGAAGTACTTCACGCGCCAGCCGGACGGAACCTCGTGGCAGGCGAACCCCATCCTCACCGGCATGATCAACTTCCGGCAACATAACCTGCTTGAACCGCTCAATGAAGCGCCGTTCGACCTGGTGTTCTTGAAGAACGTGCTGATTTACTTCGACGACGTCTCAAAAAAGACCGCAGTCGGCCACGTTCGTAAGCTGATTCGGCCCGGCGGATTGCTGGTCGCCGGCGCCGCCGAAGGCGTGTCGGACTTGCTGCGTGAATTGCAGCGATTGCAACCGTGGTTGTATCAGAGCTCGGAAGGAAAAAGCGCTCGATGAGCGAATCCACCGCTGCGGATGCCGACAGCCTGCTGGACAGCATGCTCGCCGACTTTCTCGACGAGTCTTCGCAGCTCCTATTGCGCTTAAACGAAAATCTGCTGCGATTGGACGATTGGGTGCATGCGCTCGCCGACGGGGCGCCGGCGTCGTGCGATGAACAGTTGATGAACGAGCTATTTCGGGCGGCGCACAGCTTGAAGGGCTTGTCGGCGATGCTCGGCCTCGCCGACATTAACGCACTCACCCACAAAATCGAAAACGTCTTCGACGCGGCTCGTCGCGACGAGCTGCGCTTCGAGCCGCACACGGTCGAGCTCGTGTTCCAATCCGTAGACCGGCTATCCGCGATGGTGGAATACTTGAAAGATCCGACGCCAACGCCGCCGGACTACAGCGCCGTCGCGGCCGAAATCCAAGACGTCCTGGAACGCTGCGGACGTTCGCTCGCGGCCGGCGACCAGGCCGACGTCGAGAAACACTTCGCCGCCGAGCTACCGGCCCCGCCGGCACCCGAGAAAGCGCCGCGAGTCGTGGCGCCGCGCGGCGACTTGTTCGCCGATATCCGCGACGAAACCGATGTGCCGGCGAAGTACCTGGGCATCTTCATCGACGAAACGGAGATGTCCCTCGACACGTTCGTCGAGCTGTTGATCCGGGACGACGGCCGGACCGACCGTTCCGGCACTGAATCGCTGATGATCATCAGCCACCGGATCAAGGGATCGGCCGCCAGCATCGGGTTGAACCGCGCCGCGAAACTCTCGCATTGCATGGAAGATCTGTTGCAGGAGCGACTGGAACGAAACGCCGATTTGACGTCGCAAATGTCCGACGTCTTGCTGCGCTGCGGCGACGCGTTGCGTCGATACATCGACGGTCTGAAGATCGGCGCTCCGGACACGGCCCGCTTTAGCGAGGCCTACCAGTCGCTCTTGGCCCTGCAACTCGAAACTCCAGCCCCGACAATCAGCGTGGCCGCTCCTTCGCCCGTCAAGACCGTCCGGATGTCGGAAGACGAACGTGCCGAACTTCGTCGCGCTGGACTAGGCGCCGGCGACGGCGTGATCGGGCGCGTGCGTTTCCAAGCGGACTTCCCGCTGGTCGGATTGAAAGCGCGGCTGGTTTATGAACGACTCGTACAACTGGGCGAGATCTTCTACAGCGAGCCCAGCTCCGAAGCATTGGATTCGCTGGAGCAGATCGAGTACCTGAAATTCGGCGTGGCCACCGCGCAGGATGCGGCGAACGTCGCTGCTCGGCTGAAGATCGTCGGCGTGGCCGAGGTCGAGGCGGAACCGTTAACGGCCGCGCAGCTGCAGGCAGCGCCGGCAGCGCAAGTCGAAACGCCGCGCGAGCGAGCCGCCACGGCCGACGAAGCGAAAACACAAGAGAACCGTCCGGTCGAGACTCTGCGCGTCGATATCGAACGACTTGATCAATTGATGAATCTGGCCGGTCAACTCGTCATCAATAAAGCACGCTTCGCCCGGATCGGAGAAGGCCTCAAACAAACGACCGGCAATAAACGATTGCGCAATCGGTTGGACGAAGTGTTCGGCCAATTGCAGCGGCTCGAGGGAGCTATGGACCGAGACGACGATCGGTCGGCGCCCGTCAATCTGCCGGTGTTGCAGACGCAGGTGCGTTCGATCCAACGCGACCTCGGCGTCTTGCGCGACGAGTTGGAGCGGCTGGCCTCGGCGCGATCCTCCATCAACGACCTGTTCGAGGCAGTGCATCAATTAGATCGCGTCGCCGAAGGCATTCAGCGCACGGTGATGGACACGCGCATGGTGCCGATCGGACCGCTATTCACGCGCTTCCGGCGGGTAATCCGCGACATCACGCGGGCCAATGGAAAAGATGTTCGTTTGGAAATCCTGGGGGAGAAGACTGAACTCGATAAGCGGATGATCGACGAGTTGGGCGACCCGCTGATTCACATGGTGCGGAACTCCGCCGACCACGGCATCGAGCAACCCGAGGCGCGCGTCGCGGCCGGCAAGCCCGCGCAAGGCGTGATTACGCTGAACGCGTTTCATCGCGGCAACCGCATCGTGATTCAGGTCACCGACGACGGTAAGGGGCTCGACCCGGAACGGATCCGACAAAAAGCCCTGGATCGAGGCTTGATTACGCCAGCCGACGCCGAGCGGATGACGCCGCAACAGATCTACAACCTGATCTGGGAGCCCGGCTTCAGCACCGCGGAACAAGTCACGGAGATTTCCGGCCGCGGCATGGGCATGGATATCGTCAAGAGCAAGATCGAAGAGCTGAACGGCGCCGTAGACGTCGACAGTGTGCCCGGGCAGGGCGTGACGCTGACCATCAAGCTCCCGCTGACGATGGCCATTTTGCCGAGCTTGATGGCCGAAGTCGATGGCGGGATCTTCGCGCTGCCGATCGAATCAGTGGTAGAGATCGTGCGCATCAGCGCGGATAAAGTGAATACCGTACACGGCGTGCCCACATCGACGGTCCGCGGGCGCGTGGTTTCCATCGTCAGGCTCGATGAATTGTTCGAGTGGAATGGCTCAGACGACTTAGCGCCGGCCGATCCGCAAGCGGATATCACGATGGTGATCCTAGGCAGCGAAGGTCGCGAGCTAGGCTTGACGGTCGATCATCTGCTGGGCGAGGAAGACATCGTCATCAAATCGCTCGCAGAGAATTATCGGCACGTCATGGGTATCGCCGGGGCCAGCATCCTCGGCGACGGTCGCGTGGCATTGATTTTAGACATCGCGGCACTGGTCGAAGCGGCTCAGCGTCGTGGCGTGTCCGAGGAAATATCAGCATGACCAGGAAACCAGATTCCATGCTTCCCGAATTGGTGATTCTCCACGAGTTGTTCGGCGCGGCGACGCACGAGGCTTCGGCCGCGATGTGCCGCTGGACGAACGGCTTGATTACGCTCAGCCTCGACGAGGTCCGCGAGATTCCGCTCGAGAACGTGTGCCAGGAACTCGATTGGGCGCACGAGCTCGTGACGATGGTCGTGCTGAGCCTGGCCGGCGAAATCGGCGGCGAGATGATCCTCACGTTCGACGATCAGAACGGTCGCCGCCTGGCCGCCGCGTTGCTAGGCCGGGAGCCAAGCGTCGACGGGGAATGGACGGCGCTGGAAAAATCTGCCTTGACCGAGACGGGCAACATCCTCGGCTGTGCTTACATGAATGCGTTGACGCGGCTCGTCGACGTGGAACTGGTCCCCTCGCCGCCGTATTTCGTGCAGGACTACGGCGCGAGCGTGCTGGAACAAGCGTTGGTCGGACAGGCCATGACCTGCGATCAAGCCGTGATCTGCCGCACGGCATTTCATCGGGCCGACGAAGAGCTGAATTGGAATGTCTTCTTCCTGCCCACGCTGGCGTTGAGAAAGCGCATGGAAAACGCGCTGCACTCCGCCACGTAGTCCACCATCACACTAGAGCACCAACGCCGGAGCATCAGGGAATGACCGTCGCGGAAGCAACCAAGACCAGCGCCACGCCGTTTGTCGGCATGGGTCAGCTGTTGACGGCGCAACCGCCGGTCCGGCTCGCCTCGGTGCTAGGCTCGTGCGTTGCCGTCTGCCTGTATCATCCACGGCTGCGCGTCGCGGGCATGGCCCACGTTGTTCTGCCGGAATCGACCGGGCACCAAGGCGGACCCGGCAAGTTCGCTGATACGGCCGTGCCGGCGCTGTTGGCGGCACTGGAAAAACTCACCGGACTGAAGGCTGGTTACCAAGCCAAGCTGGCAGGCGGCGCCAGCATGTTCGCGGCCAGCGGACCGCTCCAGATCGGCATTGCCAATGCGGCGGCCGTCAAGGCGGCGCTCGCCAAAGCGCATGTTCGCGTTGTGTCCGAGCACTTGGGCGGCAGCCAGGGGCGCCGCGTCGAGTTCGATCCGGCCACCGGCGCATTAAGCATTGAAGTTCAAGGCCAACCAGCGGTTGTTTTGTAACGAGAACCACGAACCAGAATGACGCGACCCCGTTCGCGCGAGTTAAGGAACTTTCCGTCATGCCAGTCCGATTGCTTGTTGTCGACGACGCAATGATCATCCGTGAGCTGATTAAAGAGGCCGCCACCGAGGCAGGCTTCGAAGTCGTCGGCGAAGCCGCGAACGGCCGCGACGCCGTGGAACGCTACGGCGAACTGCGGCCGGATGTCGTCACGCTTGATCTCGTGATGCCGCAGTTTAACGGACTGTACGCGCTGGAAGGCATTCTGGCGATTGACTCAGGTGCGCGCGTGATCGTCGTCAGCGCGCTGGAACAAACTACGATCTTGAAAGAAGCCTTCCGCAAGGGCGCGTCGGACTTTATTACGAAGCCCTTCGATAAAAAGCTGCTGGTCGCCACGATTGAGAACGTGGCGGCGACGTCCGTCTAGAGTTTGAAGTGTTCAGTGTTCAGTTTTCAGTGAGGAGATGAAAAACTGTGCTTACGATCCAGCGCTGTAGTCACATACTGAACACTAAAAACTGAAAACTTCACACTCCCTATGCCCCTTGCCACTTTGCGACGCGCCGCCGGTTACCTGGACTTGGCTGCGAGCGCGTGCCGGCTGAGAGCAGGCGACGACGAGGTGGTCCAACGGCGCGTGCGCCGGCACCTCGCGGAGCGGATGGGAAAGCTGCGAGGGCTGCCGCAAAAGCTCGGCCAGATGTTGAGTTTCTCGGATCGCGACGAGCACGTCGCCGATCAATATGCGGCGCTCCAAGAAACGGCCGAGGCTCTGCCCTGGGAAGTGATTGAGCCGCTACTTGTCCGCGCGTGGGGACGGCCCGTCGCGGAAGTGATGTCCTCGATCGATCCATGCGGCCAGGCGGCCTCGCTCGGCCAGGTGCATCGCGGCGTCACGCGCAATGGCGTGGAGGTGGCCGTCAAAGTGCAGTACCCGGGCGTGCGCGACGCCGTGGAAACCGACCTCCGCATGCTCGGCTGGCTCAGTATGCCGCTGGGCAATCTGCGCCGCGGCTTCGACATGCGGCGCTATCGCGACGTGATCACGCAGGATCTCGACCGAGAATTGGACTACGCCGCCGAGGCCGAGCACCAGCGCCGCTTCCGCGATTGGGCCGCGCGCGAACCGTTTCTGGTCGTGCCCCGCGTGCTGACGGACTTTTCCCACGAGCAAGTGCTCGTCACCGAATGGGAAGATGGCGATCACTGGGACGTGGTCGTGGCGGAGTGGAGCGCCGAGCAGCGCCGCGACCTCGCCCAGCAGATGGTCCGCACATTCCTGCACGGACTGTTCATGCGCCGACAGGTTCACGCAGACTTGCATCCTGGGAATCTGCGTTTCCGGATGACGGACTCCGGTCCGAAACTCGTCCTGTACGATTTCGGCTGCGTCTACGAACCGTCGCGCGAGACGGTGCTGGCGCTGTTGCGACTGATCCGCGCCACGGAACAACATTGCGAACCGCCGTTGCCGTTGTTCGTGAAGCTGGGCTTTCGCCCTGAATACTTGGCGCCGCTGGCGGACAAACTGCCGGCGCTTTGCCAGGTGCTGCTCGAACCGTTCGTGGCCGATCATAACTTTGACCTCGCGCACTGGCGGCTTGATGAGCGCATGCGGGACGTCCTCGGTGATGACCGTTGGAATTTCCGCATCGCCGGTCCGGCCGAGATGATTTTCCTGATGCGGGCATTTCACGGACTGCTTTACTACCTGCGCGGTTTGGGCGCTCCGGTGAATTGGCGGCGCATGCTGTGGCCGTGCATGCACGGTCTCTCCGGTGAAATGGCGTCGCTGGCCATGCCGATGCCGACCCAGTCGTATCGCGACTTCCGCAGTCTCGCGCAGTGGCTGAAGATTCGCGTCAGTGAATCAGGTCATACGAAAGTCGAACTGACCGCCAACGCCACAGGCATCGACGACCTGGAACAGTTGCTCGATCCCGAATTGATGGTGAAGATTCGCGAACGCCACATCGAACTGGAACAAATCGTCCGCGACATCCGCCGCCGCGGCTACACGCCTGGCCCGGTGTTTCAGATGGACGAGGGCTCAAAGCACATCGCGGTGTGGCTGGAATAGCGGGTCTGCCATTTTGAACCGCGGAGGCGCTGAGACGCCGAGGGCTTATTGAGCCGCGTTCGCCTTATTCGTCGGCGACGGTGACAATCACGCGGGCGTAGCGCGTTAACGCGGGTTCGCCATCGTCAGTGACCGTCAGGACGCATTGGATGGCTGCGCCAGCCGGCGCGTCTGGGACGGTAAACGTCGCGCGTGATTTGTCTGCATCGCGGAGGTCGATGGCGACGTGGCCGGAACTCGCTTCGGCATAGTGCATCCACGCGAAGTGAAGCTGATCGCCGTCGAGATCTGTTGAAGGCGAGCCATCGAGGATGATTTCTTCCCCGGCCTTCGCGGTGCGGTGCAGTTCGCCGTCGATGCTGACCTTCGGCGGATGATTCGCCTGATCGCGCGGATTCACGCACCAATCGAGGCGTGCCCGAAAATCATTCTGCAAATGCTCCGCCCAGCGCGCAAGCGAATTCTCCCGATGCGTCGTGCCGCGCCACGCGTCGCTCTGATTCGCCCAAAAATATTGACGTCCCTGGGCTTCGTCTTGAAGCCCGTAGCGGCCGGCCCAACTGCCCCAGTCCGGGTGGTTGGGGTCGTTCATGCCGGTGGGGACGAGGTACATGAACGACATCGAATCCCCTTCCTTCTGTGGATGGGTCGTGTTCGTCGGATAGAGCGCGCCGAGCGGGCCATGCCCCGTGCGGACGTCCCGCTCGATGTCGAAACCGCCAGCGGTGGCCGTGATGGCGGAGAAGCGATGATACCACCGCCGGCGATCAATCTCGGGACGAAAGGTATCGACCCAAAACGGAAACGCCGGCGCGATGTCGTACGTGTGCGCGCCGAATTCATCGGACGAACTAAGCCGGATCCGACTTTTGAAGCGCGCATAACCGTCGGGGCCGCGCTCCGCGAACACGCGATCCAACGCGCGCCGTAGGCAACTCAGCGCGGCGCCGTCATCGGTGCCCCAATTGCAAAACCAGAGCGGCCGCGGATCATCGCGATCGACCGCGTCGATCAGCAACTGCACGCCATCGTCCACATCGTTGTGACCGGGAACAGTATGCGCTTGGAGGAACGCCTCGGTGGGAAATCGGGCATCGTGCTGAACCAGGTTCGGATAGCACTCGCCATACGCGTCAATCTGCCGGCGCACGATGCCGAGGCCGGTCCGCACCGTGTTCAGATTTTCTCCGTCGCGTGCCAGCGGCCGATTGGCGATGATCCCCGCGATATCCCACTCGCTCGCATACAAGAGAAACCGCACGAGCGACTGCTCATCATCCGGATCGCCCCCCGCGTCCGTCTCGATCATCACGCGCATCCGCGGCTCGTGTTCCTCCGCGAAAAGCCCGCAAGTAAAGCACGGTCCATGAAGGAGCGAAACGGCCAGACTAGCAACCGCGAAAGACGCGAAGCAACGCGAAAAAGCTGAGCGCCGGAGCATGGTTCAATCGCGGGGCAGATAGTTATGAATTGGATGGCAGTTCGTCGGCATGTCCTTTTCGTGCCTTTTCGCGTCTTTCGCGGTTGCCTCGCTACTTCTTCTCAACCGCAGTCCCGCGCAGTTGGATGTTGTCCCAGATGCCCATGTCGTCGAAGGTGCCGAGGCCGATTTGGCCCCAAGTGAAGGTTTTGTTCTCGGCAGTCATGACCGGCGTTTCCATGTCGTCAAAATAAATCGCGATCGCGCCGTCGCTCACGGTCCGTACGATCTTCACGTGGTGCCAGGCGTCGTCCCAGGGAGTGCCGTCGGTGGTCTTGGTGGAAATCTTCGTGCGCGGCGCGTCGTCGACGATGAAAATCTGATTGGCGTGATCGTCCATCTGCTTGCCGAAATGGACGTAATAGAAGTTCGCCGAATCCTGGTAACCGAAGAACATACACATGCTGCGGTGCCCGTAGTCCTTGACCGTGCTGCGGACATCGGCTTCCAACACGAAATCGCCGACGATCACGTCTTTCAACAGCGCGATGTTGAGCGGACTGCGATGCGGCGGCTTGTAGTCGCTCTGCTTGGTGTTGCCGTACCCCTGCCCGTCCTTGCCGGGCAGCACTTCCCAGGCCTGGGCATCGGTGGCCTGCCAGCGTTCGGCGCCTTGCTCGAAGTCCTCGTGCGACACTTCAGGCAACTCGGCCGCGACGGTCGCATTGACCGACATTCCGAAGACCAGTCCGCAAAGCATGAAAGCGCGCATGTTGTTCGACTCACAATCAGGAAGTGGGCGGTGGCGACGCGGTCGTCCAGAAAGTATGGTAGCCGCGATTGCGCAAGCGTGCCATCGCGGGCACCTGGGCGAGAATCAAGCCCACGGCAAACATGTCTCCGCAGGCAAACAGCGCATTCCAAACGGAACACCAGGCGAAAGCGATCAACAGCCACGGCGGCAGGGGAATCAAAGCGGCCAAGACCAGTGGCAGAATTGAGATCACCAGAAATGGCAGCAAGAGCACGACCAGAAAGCGCGTGCGGGTGATCTCTCCCAAATAGTGCGCGTAAAACATCATTCGACTGGGCCAGACGCCCATCATTTTATCGTCCGGATGTCCGCCGGCCGGAAAGGCCCCATAGTGCAATAGCTCATGGAAGGCAATCATCGCCGGAAACGACAGCACGATGAACACGATCGCAACAATGGCGTGATTGCCACTGAGTGTGACGGACATGGACAAACCCAGCGATTGCCACGCCAAACCGACAAGCAGGCCCAGCACGATGGCAATCGGCGCAGCGTAGACTTGCATCATCGCCGGGCCAGGCTCGCGCAGGGCATGCCAGGTCTCGTCCGGCGCGAAATCGCCCTCGGGCAACGATCCGACGTGCAACCGCATTTCATATCCCCGGATAATGCTTTACGCCGATTCGTGCGAGCCTCGCGACAGCTACTCAATCACCTTATTGAGCGGATACTCGACAATCCCGCGAGCCCCCGCCGCTTTCAAGCGCGGGATGATGTTACGCACCACTGCTTCGTCGATCACCGTCATCACGTCGACCCAATCGTCGTCCGAGAGACTGCTGATCGTCGGTTTTTGCAACGCCGGCAGGATCGCCAGGACTTCCTGCAAGCTTGCGCGCGGGACGTTCGCCATCATTCCGACTTTGCCTTCCGCCGCCATCGCGCCGCGCAACATCAGCGCGATATCGTCGATCTTCTGCCGTTTGAACGGATCGAGGTATGCCTCGCGATTGGCGATCAAACGCGGCGTGCTCACGAGTACTTCGGCCACGATCCGCAGATTATTGGCCCGCAACGAGCTGCCGGTTTCGGTGACTTCCACGATGGCGTCGGCCAAGCGCGGCGGCTTGACCTCCGTGGCGCCCCAGCTGAATTCCACTTTCGCCTGCACGCCATGCTTGGCGAGAAACCGCGTCGTCAGGCCGACTGCTTCGGTGGCGATGCGCTTGCCTTGCAGTTGGGCAACCGACTGCACCGGGGAATCCTCCGGCACGCAGAGTACCCAACGCACGGGACGGCGGCTGACCTTCGAGAACACAAGTTCCGCCACTTCTTGTACATCAGCATTGTTCTCCACGATCCAATCGTGACCTGTCAGACCGGCGTCGAGCGCGCCGTCTTGAACGTAACGCGCCATTTCCTGCGCGCGGATCAGCGTGCATTCGATTTCGTCGTCGTCGATCGACGGATAGTAGCTGCGCGAACTGAACGTGATTTTGTAGCCCGCGCGCCGAAACAACTCCGCCGTCGCCTCTTGCAGGCTGCCGGCGGGAATGCCCAGTTTCAAACAGTTTGCCATCGCGTTACTTCTTTCCATAAACCTGGGCGGGGTCGAACACGCGCTCGCCGACGACTTGCAGACCTTCCGGCGTGACCTGCCGGAAGAAACAGCTTTGGTAGCCTTCGTGGCAGGCCGCGCCGCCGAGCTGTTCGACTTTCAAGAGTATCGTGTCCGCGTCGCAATCGACGAATACGCCGCGCACCAGTTGCACGTGGCCGCTTTCCTCCCCCTTGCGCCAGAGCTTGTTGCGGCTGCGGCTGAAGTAGACGGCGCGGCCGGTCGCCAGCGTCTCGGCGTAGCTCTCGGGGTTCATGTAGGCCATCATCAGCACCTCGCCCGTGGCGGCGTCCTGGGCGATGGCCGGCAACATGCCTTGGCCCTTCTCAAAATCGGGGATCGTGCGGGGGGCCGGGTGCGACACCGCTACTCCTTGGATTTGCCGGGAAAATCACCTGCCGCGGGCTTGAACCGCGACGAGGCCGGCCGGGCATCAGCAAGCACTTGCGCAAGCCGAAATCGATGCCACGGCGACCAAACTGCCCAGAATAACCCGACTATCGGGCATTGGCCAGAGCCGCGGCAAACTAGGTGATTCGGGCCCATTCGTTACTTTCGATCCGCCGTGGTAATTCGCGGCGACATTTCAGTTTGTTCCGGCGTTAGTCGATTTTACTGGCGAAGGTGTCGGAGCGCGCGCCGAGGGCGGCGCTCCCCCGCTCGGTCCGTGCGGGCCCCCTCTCTTCCGGAACGCGAAAGGAACCTCACTTGCCTCGATCGCTGTCCCTCATCCTGCCGGTCTATAACGCTCAGGAATCGCTCCCGGCCATGCTGGCGGAGCTGCTGGATTTGTTGCCGGAACTGACCAACCGGTTTGAAGTGCAGTTGATCGACGACGGGTCGCTCGACGCCACGATGGAAATCGCCAGCGACCTGGTCGCGAACTATCCGCAAGTCCGCTTGTTGGCCCACCCGGCCAGGCTCGGCACGCGGATCGCCATGGAAACCGGCCTCCGGCACTCCACCGGCGAATGGGTGCTGTATCGCGACGCGGACTGCGTACTGGATTTACAGGGCATCGCCAAAATGTGGCGGCAGACCGGCGAGTTCGATTGCCTGCTCGGACGCCGCGCCGCCGGCACGCCGCTGGGCTGGATTCCCCGCATGCCGTCGCGACAAGACGCCATCGCGCCGGAACACGACGGCATGATCATGGCGAAACGCGCCGTATTCGGCCAGTGGATGCTCTCCCCGTCGCAACAGACGTTCGAGACGCACCTGGTGCGGCGTGGAATCGCCTGGAAAGCGCTCGACCTGCGCGTCCGTCCGGCGAATCCGGCGGCCGAGGCGATTCGGTCCCTGGCGGCGCAACGCACGTTGCGCAAAGGCGAACTGGTCGGCGCCGGCACGCACGCTGGCTCCCCGATGCGGCATGAGCACGAACCGAATTACTTGCGTAAGATCGCGGACTTCGCGCTCGGCGAGTAACTGTCAGAACGCCTTGGCGTTCACGCCGATGGTCTCTCGTTCCGCGAAAGGCGTCTCCTTTCGCGGAGCGAGAAGTGACCATTACGGCGACTTCGCCCGACTCGTTTGCCGCGTCACGTGCCACCAGCCATCGCGGAACTCTAGGGACGAGTCGGCTGGCGGCGCGAACCAGGCGGCGAATTCTGTTTCCGCAGCGCCTGCCCGCTGCGATTTCCAGAGCCGGGCGAGCATCGTCGCACTATTCGCGACGCACATGGCGCCGATGAAGGCGCAGGAAATGAAATGGCTCGTGGCGGGAAGCAACCAGATTGTTGCCGCGACGCAGGTGATCAGGTTCAAGGTCACTGGCGGCTCCGCGGCTTTTTGCACGACCCAGGCGGCGAGACGCAACGGACTTCGCGGCATTAGCGGCTGCATCGTGGGGCGCGAGCCACTGCCGCCACGGACGACCAGTTCGCCGCGCACGCGCTTGAGCCGTTGAATGAAGGCTTTATATCGGGCGTCGTGCAGGAGGCCGTTCAAGAGGGCGGCGACGCCCCAGAGCAAGCCGGCGGCGAGCCAAAGTTCATGGTTAGTGACACGTGATGCACCATAGCCGAGCCCGAGCGGTACAAGTAGGTTGAGCGTGTGGTGCATCAAGTAATCGAGTTGCACGCCATCCAGCGAGGCCACGCCATGCCAACGAGCAAGCTGGCCGTCGACGTGATCGAGCAGATACCACAGTTGCAACGTGATGGCGCCGCAGAGCCACGCGACCGGCGACCCGATGCCGAACTGCGCCGCGGCGGCGAGGCCCACTCCCCAGGCCAGCAGCGTAACCGCATGGGCCGAGACTCCGTAGGGCGCGATCAGCCAGGTGATGCGCAGCGCGCTCGGTCTCGCGACGCGTCGCGCCATCCAACTGCCAATCAACCGATGATCCGGCTTTTGACAGCGGCGTTCGAGTTCAGCGAGCGTCGGGCGCATCAGGCGGCCAGCTCCCGCGCGACGCGCGAGCGCCGGCGATCGCGGCGTCGTTGCGAGGCCCAAGTCCAGCCGCACATCGCGGCGAATCCCCAGCCGCCGAGCAGCCCGAGGCAAGTCAAAAAGCGTTCGCCGGAATCATCGTTCCACTCGCCGCCGAAGCTCCAGCGGGCAAGTGCCGGCAAGGCGAGCAACAACAGCGCGCCCGATAAATGCAGCACGTAGCGGCGCCGCTCGTCGCCGTTCAATTCCGGCCAAATGGAAGTGCCCGCCAGCGCCACGAGATAGCCGAGCGATGCGAGCGAGGTGACCGCGGCGACGCCGACGAGTCCGCTGCCTTGGCCGATGGCAATTCTCAGCAAGACGGCCGTGCAAGCCGCCGCGGCGCCAAGGATCGTAAGCGAGCGGCCTTGGCGGTCGATGGTGGCCAGATAATTGGTCAGCGGGACAGCCAAACCGGCGGCCGCCACGCCGGGTGCGAGCCACGACAGTGCTGGCAGGCCTTCGGCGTAACTCGGCAGCAACCAGCTCAGCGCCGGCGTGGCCACGACGACGGCCAGCAAGCCGGCGCCGGCCAATGCCCAGGCGATGAATTGACTGTTCTGGGCGACGAGTTGAGCGACGGCGCGGCGATCGTTGGTGCCGCCCCAGAGCTCGGCATAGCGCGGCGCGCCGACCATGGCGAGTTGATTCGCGATGCCGTAAAGCTGGGTGCCGACCAGCAGTGCGACCGAGTAACAGCCCAGTTGATACGTGCCGTCCGACATGCAGGCCAGGATCATCAATTTGTCGAGCGAACGAAATAGCGAGGAGAGCACGCCGGTGAGGAGCATCGGCAAACCGATCGCCGTGAGCCGACGGACGTCGTCGTAGTCCCAGTGCCAGCGAAGAGACGTCGGCGCATTCCATTGCAAATAGCCGATCGCCGCGATCAATACGCAACCGGCGCTGACATACAGTCCCGGCAAGCCCCAGCGCCAGGTAGCCAAGCCGCCCACGGCCAGCGTGAGCAGGGCCTCGATCACGGCCAATTGCGAAGTGATCGCGAATTGCTGTCGCGCGCGTTGAATCGTGACCAGAAAAGTTTCGTAACGCTGCAACATCACCAACAGCGCCATCGCGACCAGGCCGCCGGCCCAGGGATTCGACCAGCCGCCGTGAAACTGATATTGCCACACGCTGGCGACGATCAACCCCGCGGCGAGCGCCAGGCTGGCCAGCGTGTTCGCGGTGAAGGCGGCGTGCAATCCGGCTTCCGCCTGCGATTCATCTCCGCGTCCGCGCGCCACGGCCAGCTCCCGCGCAGCGCCTTTGCTGACGCCGAGATTCAAATAGTTGCCGTAGCTCAAGAACAATTTGAGCCCCTGCCAGACGCCCATCTGGAGTGGCGAAATCAACGAGCGGAACAGCAAGCTTGTTACGACGCCGATCGCCTGGCAAAACAGCGTCGAGCCGCTGACCAGCATGGAGTCTGCGACCAGTTGGCTCCAACCGGCCAACGGGGCGATATCGCGCGCGGCGGCGGCTTCTTTCCGCGCAAGCGCGTGTTGGCGATCGAAACGAACGAAGCGCGAAGCGCCGAGTCGTCGGGGCGAGCCACGACCCGAGTCTTCGACAATCCGCCGCGCGGGGCGCGCGACTTTGCGTCTTACGTGCGGAGGCATAGCGACTCCTCGGATGGAATATCCGCTAGCGGCGTGTGATGGGCGACGTCGATTGCGCGCTCCACGAAATTGGCGAGCAGCGCGACCGCGGAACATTCGGAGGGAAAGGCGTTCTGACGCGATTTGATCTGCGTCTTCAGCGCAATGCGGAGCAACGGGCGCAGTTCGTCGGCGGTAACAGCAGATCCAACCAGGCCCCAACGCCTGGCCGGCAGGATGTCGGCACAGCCTTGGGGCAAGAGTTGCACGACCGGCCAGCCTAATCTCGCAGCCTCCACGCCGGCGCTTGAGGCGCAGCTTACTACCGCGTGGGATTGGCTCAGGTAATCGGTCCAGCGGCCGCGACGCACGAGTTGCAACGGCAGGTCGGGGAATTCCCGCAACAACTCCGGCCAGGGCTCCGTGCCTTGCTGCCGAGGGTGTAGCTTGACGATCACGCGTAAGCCCGGCGCCGTCGCGCAGGCGGTGAGCGCGGCGCGGAGCATGGCTTGGTGCGTGTCGCGCGTGAGATGAAATGCAACGCCGTCCGGGCGATCGTCGCGGGCTGGCAGATTGGCTAGGATTAGCACCGTGCGAGCGGTCTTGTGTGACGGTCGTGATGTGCCGGAAAGTCGCATGCGCGAGCGATTGAGCGGTAACGAACCGGTGATTACCACTTTTTCCTCGGGCATTCCCCAGTCGAGGAATTGGGCGCGGGAAGCTTCATCCCAGGCCGCCATCCAGTCGGCGGCAAGCGGCGCGAAGCCGAACTGCAGGCAAGGTGCGCCATGTTGCGCAACAATGCTCGGCACGCCATGGCGATGCGCGGTCCAGACCGCGGCCCGAGTGAACGGCGTGGCGTCTTCGCTCAGCACCAAGGCGTCCGGACGCCAGGTCGTGAAATGCCGATCCATCGCCCAGAGCCAACGCGACCAGCGCGGTCCGCAGGCGGCATGCGCGGCGTTCAGCCAACGGGTCAACTGGCGGCCGAGGTTAATGTCGTCGACCGTGAACATGTCGAGCGGACGCGCGGTGTCGAAGCGGTTTTCGCAACCGCGAAAACCTTCGCACATCAACTGGCGCAGTTGCGGCTGGCGAAGTCGAAGCTTGATGATCGGCTCATCACAGAGGCCGGCAGCCTCGCCACCACTTCGTTGCCAAGCGTCTGCTACCGGTGCGAGGAGGTCCAAATCGCCGCAAAGGAGTAGGCGGCGGCGTTTGCTGGGTGATGGATCGCTCGTCGCGCGCTCGGCGGACCCGGCCAGCCAGTTCGCTAGGCGCCTGCGCCAATGAATGGACGAAGATGCTGGCGTTGCGCAAACGGCTTCGGGTCCTGATTGAAGCACGCGTCCTTGGACGCGGTGCCGCTTGCACAACTCAACGAACAGTTCTACGAAATCGTCATCGCCTTGGCTGGCGTGCAGTTCCCAACACTCGGAAGCGATGGGCCGGCGCACTTCGCGGCAATAGGCGATCCAGCGGAGGAGCTTAACGAGAAAATAGCGGAGTCGGAGTCCGCCGAGATGCGCTAACAAGCCGGTCGGCAAGCAGACGTGGCGAAAACCGGCGCTGTCGGGCCCTTCCGCGAGCAGGCCTGCGATGCGCACCGCTTCGCCGTCGATCCAGGCATGGCGCGCGTCGATGGTTTCATCGAGCGAGTCGTGACGCGCGCGGCGCGATCGGCCTGACCAGCTTCCCTCCAGCAACAGCGCAGCGTTATCGTCGTTCCAATTGTGCGGTACGTTTTCCTGGCGCGCGAAGACCTGCATGGCCCGTCCCCGCAGTTAACTGGCGCACGACAGCGACTTGGCCGGGCGCACATAAGCCAGAAGTTCTCGGAAATGGCGCAGCTGGATCTCCGCCTGGCAACCGGGCGCGTGATTGAACGCGATCGACGCGACGCCGACCGCCCGCGCGCCGGCGAGTTCCACGGGATCGTGCCCGACGAACGCAGTCGATTGCGGGGAGAGCCCGAGTTGCTCCAACGCGGTGACATAGCAGCGCGGGTCGGGCTTAGTGCATCCCAAGTCGCGCGAGGAGACAATCGCCGCGAAGCGACCGCCCAGGCCGAGACGATGAAGGTACGTTTCCAGCCCTGCGGCCGGTGTTTCCGAATCGCTGACGATCGCTAGCGGCACGCCCAGCATGGCGAGCCGTTCGATCGTGGGGCGCACGCCTGCGAGGGGCCGGGCTTCGCTCTCCAGTTCGCGTTTGCGGATGCGGCTGGCGGCCACGATCTCGTCGATCAGCGGCGAGGCCACGGACAATGACGTCAGGAAGTCGACAAACGCGGTGGCATAGTCGCCGATTCCGCGATGCACGAGGTCGAGGTATTGATCGTCCCAGATGGTGAACAAGGCGTCGTAACTGTGCGTGACACCCATCTTGGTCAACAGCCGCCACAGCCAACGTCGCCAGAGCGTGGCGTCGTAGAGTACGTCGCCCATGTCGAACAGTAAGCCGTCGAACGTGGGGGACGCAACGGGCGGCGCGGCGGCCGCCACCGCTGGTGATTCCGGCATGGTTTCTGCCCTCCCTGGCATCGGTAGCACTCGCCGAACATCCGTCGGCGCGGCCCAATCTAGCGGCATTCGAGCGGCGGCGGAACGCCAATCTCGGTGCGTCGGCAAGGCTAAGCAACGGGGCAGGTTGCGCTGCATCCATCCGCAGCGACGCTAAGCCCAGGGAAGGCCCTCGAAGTCATTGCTATCGCCCACGATTTGGGAGGCCTTCCCTGGGCTTGTTCGCAATCAGCGGCGGCGCACCACGCCTTCGCGGCCCGAAGATTCCGTCCCCGACAACGAAAAATCGCCCCTGGCCGCGAATTTTGCGACCAGGGGCGACGAAGGGGACCGAGCCGATTTCTGTGGGCTGAAAAATCTCTCCAGGATGCTCGTCTTAATAGGCGTATTGCACACCGGCGAATCCGCCGTGCAACAACAGGTGTCCGTTGCTGTCGATGTCGTTGATCGCCGGGTAATCCACCAGGAAGGCCGGGATCTGTTCGTCGGAGAGGGCCAGGCCGCTGACCGCCACCAGGCGGTAGCCGCCGAACACGCTCCAACGCTGCGTCAACTGCCAATTCACTCCCAGGTCCAATTCCGCGAGCACCGATACGTCACGCTTGCTCGATTCGAACGGGAAGCCGCCCACCGGGCCGCCGACCGGCGCCGCCACACCGTTGAAGCCGTCGCCGCTGGCGAGCGAAACGCGCTGCTGGATGTCGTTCCCATAGATGCCGAACTTAGGCGTCGCGAAGAAGCTCAAGTCCTGCGTCAGATAATAGTTCAACCGCGTGCCGATCTGGAAGCCGACCAGATTGTTCTCAGCTCGGATGCCCAGGTGAGCCTCGTCGGCGCCGCCGTTGGCGCCGAAGGTGCTGCCGTTGATCACCGAGCTAAACACCAGGTTCTCGTCGAAGCGGAAGTAACGCACGCCCATCAACAACTGAGCGCTGAATGCGCGATTGTAGGCGGCCGGCAACAGGTCGTAATAATAATTCACCTCGACGTTATAGATCTCATCGTGCCGCGTGATGCGGTGCGTTTGCGCGTCGTCGAAGTAGAACGTCGCCGGGTTTGGGCCGATCGTGACGTCGCCCAGGTCAATCGGCGTCGCCAACGTATTAGCGCCCGTGCGACCGACCTGGTTCTCACCTTCGAGCGGATCGAGCATCCAGAAGCTGCCTTCGATCGCATGCTGCGAGCAGCAGCCGAAGCGATGCCCAATCGTGGCGAAGAAGCCGCCGTTCCAATCGGTGTCCGGCGAATGCATCATCTGGTTGAACGGCACGTTGTTTTCGTACGTCGTCCAGAAGTCGTTCGAGCCGTCACGATTCATGTACAGTCCGCCCGCGGCGACATACCACCGTGGCGTGCAAGGCGTGCAGCAATCGCCGCAGCCACTGTAGTCGTCGTTGCTCAGGGCTTCGTCGTACATGCTGCCGGTGTCGACGGGGGCTTCGGGAATCGGCGGGACCATATCGGCCGGGCTCGGTTCCTCGATTTGGGCGCTCGTGGGATACGCCTGGCCGCGCCACGGGTTCACGTAGCTCGGCGATGATTCAGGCACGGCCAACAGGCCTGGTGATCCATAACCTCGACCTTGTTGCGCGATCGCCGCGCTCGTCAGGGTCAACAGGCCGCCAACGGCCAAAACACAGCTGCGAAATCTCATGCTTACGGACTCCTTTCGGGGTACAGAAATGCGGCGCTGGCGCGGCGACCCCTCGTCACCGTCCGGCCCCGGCCTCTTCCGAGAGACCTACCCAGCGGGCTGCGGCGCTCCGGCCGTGCCCGATGTTGGAAATCCGTTTCCTGTCTAAATGGCGCTCCGTCCAGGAATCTCTGATCGACGCGCCGGCGGCGGCAATTCGCGGCATTCCTGGTGAGAGCGCGAGTTTTTTTCAAGTCGCGACGCGCGAAGCGCTGCGTCGAGAGCATTCGGCAACTCGATCAGACTCTACGCACAACGCATCGCAGTACGCCGCGGAATAGAAGTAGCCCGCGGCGCATGCGCCGCGCACGTTAGAGCCGGAAGCGTCAGCGCTCAAGTGGATGACGTTGGGCGCCTGGGGCTGGGGCGAATGTACGGAGCAACCAAGTCGAACGAGCTGGGGCATCATGGCGACTTGTTGATTCATTGATCAAAGCCCCAGTGGCTCGACCATGGAGGCCGCGAACTGGACTCCGCTGCCCCAGGCACCCACGTTTTTTTGAGGTCGAGCGATTGATCGTTAGGACAGCAAGCGCGCGTAGAGCTCGCCGTAGCGCGCGATCATGCATTCCACGCTGTACTCGCTGTTCATGCGCTCGCGCGCCGCTACGCCGATTCGATGACGCAGCGCCGCGTCTTCGAGCAGCTTCAGCGTGTATCTGGCAAAACCGGCGCGGTCGCCCACGCGCACGAGGAACCCGGTCGCGTCCTGTTGAACTAAATCGCGCGTGCCGGGAATATCGGTCGCCACGACGGGCACGCCGGACGCCATCGCTTCCATGACTACATTCGGCAAACCTTCGTAGCCGCTGGCCAGCCAGTACACGTCGAAGTGCGGTAACAAATCCGGGACGTCGTCGCGGTGTCCCAAGAAATGCACGCGGTCTTCGATGCGGACCTGCCGGCGGTAACGTTCCAGCCGGTCGCGCAACGGGCCGTCGCCCACGATTACCAGATGCACGTCGTCGCGGATAACCTTCAGCAAGTCCGCCGCCCAGATCAGGTCTTTCATCCGCTTCTGCGGCCACAGGCGTCCGACCGTGCCAATGAGTCGAGTGGCGTGGGGCAACCCTAGCGAATCGAGCAGCGCCTCCCGGGTGAGCCGGCTCGGCCGTGGCGGTTCGATGCCGTTGGGGATGACAACAAATTTGTCGACCGGCAAACCGTGCCGAATGTAGAAGTCGCTCACGCCGGAACTGTTCACGACGATGGCATCAGTGCGCGCGGCGAGGCGCCGGTCGATCGCGAACTGCCACCAGGTTTTCCAAGGATCGACGGAACGTTCGCTCGCCACGACATGCCGGACGCCGGCCGCCAGCGCCGCGGCGCGCCCAAAGCTATTGGCCGCGAACAGCCAGGTTTGTACCAGGTCTGGCTGCACGTCCTGGAGGTGCCGTTTAAGTCGCAGATAGGCGAACGGATCGGCCTTCCACCGCTTGCCGATCAGCGTCCATGGGATGCCGGCCCGATCCAGCTCCTCGCTCAGGGGGCCGGACCGCGTCAGAACGCAGACATGCACGTCGAACCGATCGCGAGGCAGCCCGCGCGCCAGCATCACGAGCTGTTTTTCAGCCCCCGAGCGGTCCAAGGAAGGAATTATGTGCAGAATGCGGTGTGGCACGGGGGCAGTGTAGAAGAATTGGTCGCCAAGAAGCCAGCAGCGCGCGGCGAGAAGTGTGGAAAATGCCAGCTTTATGCTTTATACGCCTTAATTCGCGCTAGCACCTTGAGCTAGCTGCGAGAGATTTCGCCTTTCACGCTGCTCGCCCCGCAGAATCGATAGAACGATGTAACGCTGCAAAGGCGGAAGTCTTTCACTCGCCCTATACAGCCCCCACCCCCCGACCGATAGAATACGTGGGGCAGTGCGACCACATCACCAGCACCGTTGAAATTCTCACTGAGAGAGGCGCACACGATGAGCATGGACGGCGTGTTGGCCGTAATTCTGGCCGGCGGTAAAGGTTCGCGACTGGAGCCCCTCACCCGAGATCGTGCCAAGCCGACCGTGCCGTTCGGCGGCGCGTACCGGATCATCGACTTCACGTTGTCGAACTGCCTCAACAGCGGTTTGCGCAAGATGCTGGTGCTCACGCAATACAAGGCGATGAGCCTCGACAGGCACATCAACCTCGGTTGGCACCGCTATTTCTGCCGGGAACTCGGCGAATTCGTCGATGTCGTACCGCCCCAACAGCGGATCGACGAACACTGGTACCAAGGCACCGCTGACGCGGTTTACCAGAACATCTACACGTTGGAGAAGGAACGGCCCGAGTACGTCGTCATCCTGGCCGGCGATCATATCTACAAGATGGACTACCACAAGCTCGTGGAAGCCCATAAGCGCAATCGGGCCGACCTCACCGTCGCGGCCCTGCGTGTCTCGAAGGACGACGCTCGTCACTTCGGCGTGATGCAGATTGACGAGCACGATCGCGTGATCGGCTTCGCGGAGAAACCGTCCGACCCGAAGACCATTCCCGGCGACGATCAGCACGTGTTGGCGTCGATGGGCGTGTATGTCTTCACGGCGCGGTTCTTGTTCGACCAGCTTTGCCTCGACGCCACGAAGCACGACAGCCAGCACGATTTCGGCCGGAACATCATCCCGTCGATCATCAGCGATCACCGCGTGTACGCGTTCCCGTTCCTGGACGAGAACCGGAAGCGCGACGCGTATTGGCGCGACGTGGGCACGCTGGACGCGTACTACGAAGCCAACATGGATCTGATCGAGGTCGATCCGCAGTTGAACCTGTACGACGACCATTGGCCGATCCGGACGTTCCTGCCGAACATCCCGCCGCCGAAGTTCGTGTTCGCCGAAGACGGCAGCGACGCCCGCCGCGGCGAGGCCCTCGATAGCATCGTCTGCTTGGGCTCAATTATCTCCGGCGGACACGTGCGAAGGTCGATCCTGGGTTCCAACACCCGGGTGAACAGCTTCGCCCACGTCGAAGAGTCGATCCTGTTCGACAACGTCGACATCGGCCGGCACGCGAAAGTCCGCCGCGCGATCATCGACAAGGGCGTCCACATTCCGCCCGGCATCGAAATCGGCTACGACCACGACCACGACCGCAGCCGCGGCTTTACGGTGACGGACAACGGCGTGGTAGTCATCGCCAAAGCCGACGGCGTGGAACACTTCGCGGAAGCGGAACTGGCGATGCACTAGCCGGCGCCGCTTACTGCAACTGCTTTCTGTAGCCGAGGTCTGCGACCTCGGCCGGATCGGGAATTGCGCGGCATGCACGCGAGCGCACTCGCCAATCCCAACGCGGCGAGGACAATGCCGCTCGGCTCCGGCACCGTTTGCGCCACCGATGTGCCGAAATAGTTGCGGACGTTGTTCAGGTCACGGATGTTAACAACACGGTTGCGATCCGTATCACCCGCGATGCCGAAGCAGAAAAGGTGCCAAGCAGAAAAGCCGCAGAAACCAATAATGCGGCGGATCGCCGCCAGCGATTTCTCGCGATAGACCGCAAGGCGGCGTAGGACGCTGACGCTCGGTTATGCTTCGCACTCGCAGTGCGCTCAATTCGTAATCGCGACCTTTCGAGTTCGAGCTGCCCGAAGCCGGCGACCAACGCGCACTTGTCAGAGCCATGCCAAGCTGTTGTCCCCACTCGCCTTTCGGCGGGACATTGTTTTGAACGCCCGACGGCTCCGAGCGTAATTTGCCGCTTGGATTCAAAACTACGCCCGACAGGGTTCGAACCTGTAACCTTCGGCTTCGGAGGCCGACGCTCTATCCAATTGAGCTACGGGCGCGTAACAGATGGGGAGAAGACCCGCATTGTTGCAGTTTTTGGGCGCAAATTCCACCGAGCGCCGTAGGAATCACAGCCGGCGCGCGACGACCGATGGGTCAAGGATGCGGACGACGACCGTTGTATTGGCGGAGCGCCAGCCGGGCGCCGCATTCGCACCTTAGCCGGGAACTCGATCCGCGGGACCGGTTCGCGATGCTGTCGAAAGTGAGTCCCTGACGGCAAGATCGCGTCGTAAGTGCTTTTCGGAGCCAGACCTGCCCAAAGCGGTCGGCAATTGGGCGGACTGATCGCCCTAAAGTCTCTTGACATTGGGACTTGGGTGTCCCTACTATAAAAAGTGGCGTGGCGCGCTGCCTCTCACGGCGCAGGTCCTTGCGCTCGTGGCACGCCTGATCCTAAACGCGTCACACGGAACCGAGGCAGAGGAGCGGAAAAATGGCGAATGCATGCGTGCTTCGATCGGCTCAGCGAAGCCTGGGGATCGGGATTTTGACGACCTTCGCGCTTTTGGCCGGTGACTCGGCATGGGGCCAGAAGGTCAAGTACGACCAGTTCAAGCGTCCGGCGGGATTTGATGTCGCCAAGCAAGCGGCCGTGGGCGCCGACCTGAACGCCGGCGCTGTGCCCAACGCCAAGGATTTGCAGAATTTTTACGTGGCGAAGTTCGCCGAGATGACGAATCCGGCGAAGGACAAAGACATTCACAAGACGCGGCTTGATATCAAGAAGCAATTGCAGACCTCGGGCAATGCGGCGGCGCCCGCGGCGCACGACGCGGCGAACGCCTTCCTGCTGCAACATTTGCCGCGACTGATTGTTGGTTTGAAGCCGAATCTGCATCCCACGGTCCGCTACAATCTCGCGTTGTTGCTGGCCGACTTGGATAGCGTCGAGCGCAAAGGACAATCCAACCCCGTCCCGCTGGCGGCCGCGCGTCCGGAATTGCTCAAACTGCTGGCGAACACCAAGGCGCACGACTCCGCGCGGCTCGCGGCGGTGAACGGGTTGTCGCGTCACGCCACGCTCGATAATAACGCGGCGGCTCGGGCGGAGATCGCTAACGGCGTGCTGGCGTATCTCGATGAGTTGGACAAGTCGCCGGAAGCGACCCGCAAGCGCAACGTGAAGTTCTGGTTTGAATCCCGGGCGATGGAAGCGCTGGGGGCCACGGAGACGCCGACGCCGGAAATCGTCGCGGCGCTCCAGGCCCGGCTCGTCGACGCAAATCGGCCCATCTGGCTCCGCAACCGCGCCGCCGTGTCGCTTGGCCAGCTCAAGTATGTAGCAGGAGCGCAAGTCGATCTGCCGGCATTGATCGCGGGTTATCAATCTCTCCTCGAAACGGCCGTCGACCAGGAAATCACGCGGCGCGAGTTGCGTGACGTGATTTTCTCCGTGAAGCGCGGCATTGCCGGACTTAGTGATCCAGCGCCGAACGCGTTGGTCACATTGATGGACGCGGCGCAAAAGAGCGAATCCACCCAGATGGTCAACGCCATGAGCAAGATGGCCGAGGCATGCGAAAGCTCGAAGATTGCGAGTGAAGCTCGAGTGGTGATCGCGATCAAGGAAATCATGAATAAGTGGAAGGCTGGCGAGTACAGCAGCGAACTTGACGCGGACGCCAGGGCGAACCTCTCCGAAGACGAATCGTCAGGCGAGCCGGCTGAAGGTGAGGAAGATCTCTACGAGTTTGGTTCCGGTCTCGAATAAGCCTCGGCCGAGTAGTTGGTTGTCCACTTTCCGGCAAAAGGATTTGCCCGCGTGGAGCAGGGTTTCTCATTTTCGCGAGCAGTCTCGTTGCTAGCGCGCCGCGCCCTCGTTGCGGCGCCGTTGCTGGGTTGCATCCTGGGCTGCGCGGAAGGCTGGCGGCTTCGCACCGAGGTGTTGCCACCGCAAGATCCGTCGCAGGCGTTGGCCGAAGCGACCGTGACCGACGCTCCGCGCGAGGCGTCGGCAGCAGCCGGCGATGATCCTTTGGCCCAGGACAGTTGGGCCCGCCGCGTCAGCACCGGCGATGCTCTTACCCCGAGCCGGCACTGGCGTCACGTGGCGCTCGAATCCGCCGACGGTACGTTACTCATCGACGAAGATTCGTTGCGTGAGAATCTCGACTCCAAGGACAAACTCACGGCAGCGAATGCGCGGCTGTTGCTAATGCGGAGCACGGATGCAGCGGGTCAAGATGAAGATGCGTCGCGGCAACTTCGCGAATTAATCGCTGACGCTCGGCTATCCGCCCCGTTGCGAGCGGCGGCCGTGGAGACGCTCGCGGAGTTGAACTCCGGCACGCCCCGCGACGCCTGGGTTGAACTGCTCGGCGGATCGGGCACCGGCGGGTTGGCATTTCGTGCGCAACCGGTCGAAGTTCGTGTTGAATTAGTGAGGCGCGGAGCGGCCGTCTTCGAGCCCGCAGCCAGTATGGCGTTCACGGAGGCGCTGTCGGATCCGGAGCCGGCCGTGCGCGTCGCCGCTGTGGAAGCCTGGGCGAAAGCGAAACCATCGGCAGCGCCGCCGCAACTTGTCGATCTGGCCAGCGATCTGGATCCCGGCGTGCGCGCTGCCACGGTTAGCACTCTCGCGGCCATGGAATCTCCGCTGGCGGCCGAGGCGGCCCGCGCGGGATTTCGGGATCCGCAACTCGAAGTGCGGCTCGCGGCGATCGCGGCGCTGGGGAAGATTAAGGACCCTTCGTCTGATGCATTCTTGCACGAGGCCGCGAGCTCGGAAGGGAATATGGTACGCGCCGCCGCCGTCGAGGCGTTGGCAGTGCGAGGCGACGAGGCTGCCGTATTCGCGGCGGCCAAGGACAATGATTCGATGGTCCGGACCGCGGCTGCCAGGGCGTTGCGGCATGTTAAGGCTCAGCACGGAGCGGCCATAGCGCGGACGCTGATCGCCGATCGTTCAATGTCCGTGCGCCGCGCGGCGATCCAAGCCGTGGGGACGTGGCCGTTGGCCGACGCCGGTCCGCTCCTTTTCGAGGGTCTGGACGACGGAGCGGTCGATACGCGGAAGGCGGCGCATGAATCGCTCAAAATAATTTGGCCGGCCGCCGCTGAATTCCGTTACAGCTCTGACGCCGCTACGCGCGCCGCGGCGTTGGCGGCGCTGCGCGAACAATGGCACACGTCGCAGGGAAGCAATTCGACCGCCAACGAAATCGTCCGCGAGGCCTCGCCACCCTTGTTGGAAACTCACGAGTTGGCCGAGGAACAGCTACGCGAATTGCTCGCCGCGCTCACCGACGCCACCGCAGACAACGACCCGGCCGCGCTGGCCGCGATGCAACGTGCGAACACGCACCTGGAATCGCAATTGCTCGACTGGACCGATCGTGAGAGCCAACCGATTCCTGAGAACGTGTACAGCGAAGTGCTGGCGTCGCGCAACGAGGCCATCGGTCAATTGGCGGATTGGGAATCGCTCTCCGCGCAGGAGCGGCGACTGCGCGTGAGCGCCGTCGCACAGCAGGCGAGTGACAAACCGCTGACGCCATTGGCGGCGAGGAGATTGATCGAACGGGTGCTGCTGGCCGACGACCCGTTGTTGTGGCAATCAGCGCTCGACGCTTGTCGCACTCAGGCCGATGCATCGACGCGACGCTTTGCCGCTGCGGCCCTCAGCCATCCGACGCCCGACGTCCGCCGCCGGGCCTGCGAGTTTTTCATCGAACAACCCGGCATCGATGCCGTGACGTGGCTGGCTCCCGCGTTGGAGGACGAAACCTCGTATGTCGCGGCAACAGCGGCACTGGCGATCGGTCGCTGCGGGGAGCCTCAAGACTTGGGGTCGCTCGCGGCCCTCTGCGGTCATCGCGATGCGGATTGTCGGCTGGCTGCCGCGGAGACCTTGGCTGCCTGGCAGGATGACCGCGGCGCCGCCGCGTTGGAACGTCTCGCGCTCGATCTGGATCCCGCGGTGCGGATCCGCGCCGCCGAGGCCATGGGCCGCATCGCGAGCGCGGAATTCGTGCCCATGTTAATTGCGATGCTCGACGACGACCTCGGCGTACGCCGTGCGGCTTTGGCGAGCTTGCCGTCGGTGGCCGGCGAAACTCCGATTGCCGCCGACGAGTTGCCCGCGCCGCCGCTGGCGGAACAAGTCACGCGCTGGAAAAGCTGGGCCGCCAAGCAAGGCGAATTGCGTCGCTAACTCGACACGAGGCACACGAGCGAGCGTTCGATCAATGTCAGTTTGCCGTCGCGCGGCAGGATTGGCCCGTCGTACTGCGGATAGACATCGCGGGGCGGTGCGGCGGAAGTATCCAGGAACGTGCGCCAGCGCATGTCGCGGGCCACGCGCGGGATCAGAAACTCGCGTGGCGAAAAGCCGGCGTGCAGGAGCAGCATCACGTGCCGTTGCGGCCAGCTGCAGCGTGAGACGTCTTCGCCGCCGGCGACCGGGGCCAGCAGGCAAATCAGGCTGCGGTCGTTGGCCGACCAGGAGACGGGCCCTCCCTGCGGGCTGAACCAGCTCACGTCGGAAATCATCCCGATTTGCTCGGGCCGGCCGTTCAAGAAGTGTGTGCGGCGCAGCGCCGGCTGGTCGGCGCGGAACCGCAGAATCGCCTGCACAAAGCGCAGCAAATCCGCGTGGCGCTCCACGAGCTGCCAATCGAACCAGGAGATTTCATTGTCCTGGCAATAGGCGTTGTTATTGCCTTGTTGCGTACGCCGACATTCATCGCCGGAAAGCAGCATCGGCACGCCCTGGCTCAATAGCAACGTGGCGAGCATATTGCGAATCTGCCGCGAGCGGATCTGCTCGATGTCTTCGCGCTTCGTCGGCCCTTCGACGCCGTGGTTGTGGCTGTTGTTGTTATTGTCGCCGTCGCGATTCTGTTCGCCGTTGGCCTCGTTGTGTTTTTCCGAATAGCTGACCAGGTCGCTGAGCGGAAAGCCGTCGTGAGAGGTGAGAAAGTTGATGCTATGATACGGACTGCGGCCGCCCGATTGATACAAATCACTGGAACCCGCCAACCGCGTGGCGATCGGGCCCAGCAAGAAGTCGTCACCGCGCCAAAAACGCCGTGCGTCGTCGCGGAAATGCCCGTTCCATTCAGCCCAGCGCAAGTTCGCGAACGAACCGACCTGATACGCGCCCGCGGCGTCCCAGGCTTCGGCAATGACTTTCGAGTCGGCCAGCAGCGGGTCCTCGGCGATCAACTCGACGACCGGCGTGTTGGGCATGATCTCGCCGCGCCGATCGCGGCTCAAGATCGAGGCCAGATCGAAGCGAAAACCGTCGACGTGATAATTGTGGACCCAGTGCCGCAGGCAATGGAAAATCATTTCCCGGACGACGGGATGATTCCCGTTGACGGTGTTGCCGCAACCGGAATAGTTGCGGTAGTTGCCGTCCGCGTCGAGCATGTAAAAGACGCGATTCTCCAGCCCTTTGAAGCTGAGCGTGGGCCCGCGCTCGTTCCCTTCGGCGGTGTGATTGAACACAACGTCGAGAATCACTTCGATGCCGGCTTGATGCAGCGCCTTGACCATTTCCTTGAACTCGCGGACTTGTCCGCCGGGTTCCGTGGACGCGGCGTAACCGCGATGCGGCGCAAAGAAACAGAGCGGGTCGTAACCCCAATAGTTCGAGAACCGCGTCTTTTCGCCTTGCCAGTTGGTCGTCGGGAATTCGTAGACCGGCATCAATTCGACGGCGGTCACGCCCAGTGATTTCAAGTACGGAATGCGCTCGATCAGTCCTAAATAAGTGCCGGGGTTTTGCACTCCGCTCGAGTCGTGCTTGGTGAAGCCGCGGACGTGCATCTCATAGATCACGGTCTCCGCGAGCGGTCGCCGCGGATGGCGATCATTTTCCCAATCGAAAGTGCCATCGACGACGACGCATTTCGGCGGCCGTGTAATACCGTCGGGCGCGGCCTGGAACTCGCCGGCCAAGGCGCCGGCGTAGGGATCGATCAGCCGCGCGTTGCCGTCGAAGCGATGACCTAAACGCGGCGCGTTCGGACCGCCGGCCTGAAAATGATAAAGCTGTCCCGCGCTCGTTCCCGGCACGAACAGGCTCCAGACGTCCCCCCAGCGGTCGACCTTGCGGTCGAACGATACTACATCATCCGGCTCCGTCGCGTCGACGGACCGGTACAGCAACAGCCGCATTTCCGTAGCGGAACGGCTATATACGGAAAACTGCACGCCGCCGTCGCGGATCGCGGCGCCGTAAGGAAAGGGATAGGAGAACTGTCCGGGACAGTAGGTCGATTCGACCGACATAATGGAACCAACCAGAACGTGGCCAGGACATCAGGGCTGTTGGATCATGCAAACCTACACCACGCTTTGCGCGCGGCCTGCGACACCCCAAGACTTTCGGACAGCGGCGGAGGGCAATTTTTTCTTGCGCCGCATGGGACGGGCCGTAATCGGCTTCGAATTGGGGTGGTGGCTGGCAGCCGAGGGTCTGGCCGAACCGCTCGGTATTGTAGAAGGTTTCGATGTATTTGAACACGCTCAAGAGCGTGGCTGCTGGCGTGTCGACCGTCGCGTGCTTGAGCGACCAGAAGAAGCGTTTCATCGGGGCGCCGTCGTAACAGTTGCCGATGCGACTCATCGAACAGGAGATGCCGAACATGCGCAGCGTCTGTTGATGCGCTTCGGCGGTGTACTGACACCCTCGGCCCGCCTAGGCCGGTTGCCAGCGCTGGGCTTCGTCGAGGGCGTGCCGAATCAGCACCAGCAGGGCGTTCGGATCGTACGGCTTGCGCACGAAGTATTGGCTGCCCGCTGCGCGGCAGCGGCGGATGATGTCCGGCCGTTCCATGCCGCTCAGGATGATGACCGGAATGTGACAGGTGTCCTGATTGTCGGCCAATTGGGCGCAGACCGCGAAGCCATCGATATCCGGCAAGCGGAGGTCCAACAGAATCAGGTCCGGACGTTCGCTGACGGCGAGCTGCCAACCGTCGCGCCCCGTGACCGCGGCACTGACTTCGTAGCCTTGGTTCCGCAGCCGATACGCCAGCGGTTCGGAAAGCGTCTCGTCGTCTTCAATAATCAGAATTCGTTGAGCGGCGTCGAGGAGTTCAAATTCCGCTTCCGATTGCGACTGATGATTCGGCTTTTGCATGGCGTCCGATTCCAAGCGAGACGAAGCCCGGTCGGTGACCGGATGCTAGGAAAAGCTACGACCGAATCGGCTCCTCGTCAAAGCGAAAACCGGCCGGTTTCGCGGAAAACAGAGCGAATCGCCTGCTAGACTTTGCCGCGTAGGACGGTCGCTCCGACGCTACGGGCGCAACGCTCCAGGCCCGCGATCGCTATTCGCCGCGGAGCGACGGCAGGAGCGGCGCTCGCTGGAGCGCGCGGATGGCAAGCAGACTCACCAAAGCGCCGACCAGGGCGACGGCGGCGAGCGTCGCGGCGAGACCCAGCCACGGCGGCGCAGCGCCGCCAGCCAGCCAATGTGGAAAAACGACGACGACCGCCGATGCCACGCCGACGATGAGTCCGCCGAGCAGCAGCGCCGCGTTTTCCATCAGCACGAGAGCCGCCAATCGACTTGGTAGGAAGCCGGCCGCACGCATCAAGGCCAGCTCTCCGCGTCGCTCGAGGATGTTGCGCAGTTGCACGGCCGCCAGGCCAAGAGTGCCCAACAGCAGGCCAAGTCCGCCGAGGCTTTGAAACGTCGAGAGATAAGTGTTCTGCACGGACATCAACGCCGCCAATCGATCTTCGGTGGGGACGACGTCGAAGCCGTAGTCTTCCAGCGCATGTTCAAGGTTTGCTGCGACGTCGGGGCTCTTACCGGACTGCAACGGGTGTCGCGCGATTCTCGAACTCGGGACGTTCAACAGGAACATCCGGTAGCCGGACGCATCCGGGAAATTCTGCGTGAACTGGGCTTCGCTGACGATCAACGCGCCTTGAAGCACGCTGTTTTTCAGTAAGCCGACGACCTGAAACGAAAGCGGCTCTCCGCCGCGATCGTCGTTCAGTTCATAGGTCGCGCCGACGCCGGACAAGTGGAGACTGAACAGGGCGGTAGCCTGGTCGATGATGACGGGAATCTTCCGTTTGCCCGAAGTGGTGCGCCCCACGTCCGTGTCGAGCAACGTCCAAGGATTCGCATGCTCCTCCGCAGTCGTTGCCGCTGTGCCCGCCCAGGCGAAGCCGCCGCGTTGAATGAATCGCGCTGGCATCCCCAGCACTCGGGGTTGCGAACTTTGATACAAGTTCAGGCAGCTCGCATCGTCGCCAGGCTGGACGCGGAGCGCGAAAATGGAAGCGTCGCTGAGCTGTTGTTGCAACGCGGCGCTGAAGCCCAGGTCCCCCTGCGCCGTGGCATCGCTCAAATCAGGGAAGATCGGCTGGTCGCTCTCGGCGATCCAGTTGAAGCCGCCTGCGCCGCCCGTGGGTTTGTCGAGCGCTTCGTCGGGATTTAAGCGAAACGCGCTCAGCGCCACGATTAAGAAACTTGCTGCCGCCACCAACCCGATCGTGAGGGTGCTGCGGCCCGGTTTGCGCGCCGCGTTGCGCCAGGCTAAGCGGTGCAACGTCCAAGCGTCTCCCGTGGAACTTGGTTCGCGACGCATCTCGCCGCGGGCGGCAGTGAGGAGCGCGGCGAGCATTATTGCACCGCCCCCGAAGAACGCGCCGGCCTGGGCGTCCCCGCTGAAGCGCGTCGCGGCGACGATCAAGCCGATTGCGAGCACCGCTAAGGCGATCGCGATGATGCGGCTCCATGCGCCGCTTGATCGTAGTGCGGTTTCACTGGCCGACATCTGCCCCGCCAGTAATTGACGCACAGAAGTCTTTCGCAGCGGCCGTAGCGCGAGCGCCACGACGAACAAGCTGATCAGCACGCCGGCTAGTCCGCCGATTGCGAGGCTTCGCGCATCAACGTGCAATCGCAAGAACGGCACGCCGATCGCGCCGAGCCACCAGCGCGGGCTGGTCAGGGCGGCGAGCATCAATTGGCAGTACAGAATGCCAAGGACAACGCCGATCAATCCGCCGACCATGGCCACGAGGGCCCCCTCGGCCCAAAACAGCCGGCGCACACGGCGCAATGGCCAGCCGCTGGCGATCAATACGCCGATTTCGCTGGCGCGCTGTTCCAAGCCCAATCGCACAAGAATCGCGATCAGCAATCCTGCGGCGGCGATGATGAACATGCTGAAGCCGAGAAAAAGCTGCTCGAATTGCGTCGTGCCGCTGGCGGCCTGGAGCGCCGTTGAACGAATTGGGCGCAGCTCCATGCCGAGAGCTTCAGGTTCGAGTTTCACGCGGGCCGCCAAACCATCTGCAGTGAGATCGCGATGATAGGGCATGCGAACCGCGGTGGCCTGACCGAAGCGGCTGCCCCAGAGCTTTTGTCCCGTCACATACGAAACGAAGGCCTTGGGCGTGGTGTGGTATTCGTTCCAATAATCGTCATCCTGCGGACGGATGCGCGATTGATCGTAAGGAAACGGCGCATCCCAATCGCGCATGTCCTTGTCGGTGATGCCTTCGACTTCCGGCGTCCACGCGGCGTCGCTGGCCGGTGTTGGAGGCGCGGCGAACTTCACTAACTCATTGCGACTGGCCGCTTCCGCCGGCGGCGTGAGGGCGACGATGGCCTTCAAGCGGAATTTCGCCGTGCGTTCTTTCGCTTCACCGTGCGTGGTCTCCGGCTCGAAGTACGCGACGCTCACTTCCGCGCCGATCGTGCCGTCGACGCCGAGATCCTTCGCGGCCCAATCGTTGAGCACGATTTCGTCACGCTCCAGCGGGCCAATTTCTTTGCCGTCGCGATCGAGCCAGGCGGGACCGAGGCGCTCCGTGGAATCGACGGCGGTGATCGTGGAATACGGAATCGCCTTGCCGTTCGCGTCGATCGAGTTCGCCAGGTACGTCAACACGGGGATCGCGCCATCGCGGTGCCAGGGCGCCAACGCCGCGCGCTCGATCGCCGGGTCGAGCAACATGCGCTTGCTGGTCAGTTGCCAGGCTTGCGTAACCACTTCGTCCCCGACGCGATATTGCACCGGCGCGAAGACGAGCCCCAGGTCCGCGAAGTTCACTTTCACGTGATCATTCAACGACTTGAGAACCGTCGCGCTATCCTGTTCGGCGGCATCGCCGCGCGAGGCGATGAACAGGGCGTTGATCTCGCCGGCCGCGGCCGGACGATTGGCGCCTTGCAACGATTGCAGATTCACGAAGGCGTTACGCGGCGCCTGTTGGCTGGGGAACATGGTGAAGCGGCCGGGGCCCTCGGCGGGAATGATGGCCTTCACCGTGAACTCGACACGACGGAGCGTATCGACTTTGCGCCCCAACGGGCTGTCGCTCGGAATGCGTTCGGCTTGCGGCAAGCGGAGGATGATTTGATGCCCCACAGCAGCGCCGAGTTCTTCGGCGACCGGCTGGTTCAAGACGATTTCGCCTGGGGCCAAGGTGAGCGCTTGCTTGGGCCAGCCCTGCGACCAGAAGGCATCGGTCACGCCCAGCACCTGGACCTGCGTGGCGAGCCGTTCCGTTTCCCGGCACTTAAGATTGCCCTGCAGCAGGATCGCGGGCGCGACGTCGTGTTCGATCGCTTCCGCGAACGACGCCAAATCGTCCGCCACGCGCTGGCGGAAGAACTGCGGCGAGACCATCGCGTAGTCAATGCGTCCCAGTCCATCGAGCGCCAAATCGCGCAGGCTGCCGCGCACGGAATCGCCAACCAACAGCGCGCCAGTCAACACCGCCGTCGCCGCCGCCACGCCCAACGCCACGGCCAAGTGCACCTTCAAGTGCTGCCACAAGCCAGCGCGGAGTAGCGAGAGAAATGTCATGGCGTGGGATAGAACGAGTTTGAAGTTTTCAGTTTTAAGTAGAACATGATGGCACGAGTCTTTACTGAAAACTGAACACTGAAAACTTCAAACTCCTCCTCCGTAGTGAATCCTCGGAGCAACCTATTGTAGTCGTTTGACGTAAAGCTGAATCGTGACATCGCCGATTTTGACTTCGATTGAATCGACGCCCGGGATCGGAGCGAAGCTCAGCGTGGTTCCGAGCGTTTCGCCGAGGATATACGCCTCGCTCGCCTGGAGCGCTGCACGCAGCTCGTCGATCGCGCCGCCGACGCCGATTTCGATGCGGTCGGTGTATTCGCAACTCACGTCTTTGCGTTGGCCTTGAACCGCGTGGACGAATTCCCGGGCGAGGCCTTCCGCCAAGAGCGCCGGCGTCAGTTCCGTGGACAACACGACGACGGCGAGCGCGCCTTGTGCGGCGGCCCAACCTTCTTTGGCTTGCAGGCGGACTTGCAACTCCTCGCGATCGAGCGAGACTTCGCCGTCCGCGAGTGCGATCGTCGCTACGCCGTTCGTTTCGAGTTGCTTCAAGAGCGCGTTGGGATCGGCTGCGGCCAAAGCTGACTTCAGCGCCGGCAGTCGCTTGCCGAGCTTCGGGCCGAGGCGTTTCAAGTCCGGCAGCACGGTGTAGGAAATGTATTGATCGGCATTAGGCGCGTAGTCGACGGCCTTGACGTTCAACTCATCACAGACCAGCGCGCCGTGTGCTTCCAACCAAGCCTGATGGGTGCGGTCGGCGAGGATCACTTCCACTTTACCGAGCGGTTGGCGGACCTTGAGTTTGGACGCCATCCGCGCGTTGCGGCCGAGGGAGACGATTTCGCGGACCAGCTTCATGCGTTCCGACAGCACCGCGTCGTGCGCCGACGCATTGCCGGTCGGATAATCGGCGAGGTGGACGCTTTCGATTGCGCGGTCGCCGAACGTGGAGACGACGAGGTTCTGCCACAACCCTTCCGCCAGGAACGGCGTAAATGGGGCGATCAGCTTGGTCGTCGTCACCAGGCATTCATACAGCGTCCAATACGCGTCGAGCTTGTCGGGCGTGTGCTCGCCGCTCCAGAAGCGATCCCGGCTGCGGCGGACGTACCAATTGCTGAGCGCGTCGACGAACTCGGTGATCACGCCGCACGCGCCGTAGTTGTCGTAGGCGTCCATTCGCTCGACGACTTGCGCTGCCGTGCGATGCAATTCGCCCATGATCCAGCGATCGAGCTCGCCGCGCTCGGCAAGTTTTCGGTAGCCTTTCGCCTTCGCCAAGACGTCGCTCGTCAGCTGACCGACGTCTCCGGCCAGCGCCGTCGCGGGATCGAACTGGTCGATGTTGGCGTAGATCGCAAAGAAACTGTAGCAGTTCCAAAGCCGCAGCAGGAACTCCGGGATGCTGTCCTTGATCGCTTGTTCGCTGTAACGAATCTGCGTCCACGGCGGCTGGTTGGCGAAGAAGTACCAGCGCAACGCGTCGGCCCCGTACTTGTCGAAGATCTCGTTCGGCTCGCGGTAATTCCGCTTACTCTTCGACATCTTCTTGCCGTCCTCGCCGAGCATCAGGCCGAGGACGATGCAGTTTCTGTAGGGGTGGGGATACTCAAACGTCGGCGTGAGCGCGCCACTGACAGGTTGTGTGCCACTGGCGGCTTGTCCGCCAGTGCGATGGGCGACGTCGACTCCAACACTGGCGGACGAGCCGCCATTGGCACCCACATCATTTTTCGCGCCTGAGTCGCCGAACAACAGCGTGCTGATCGCCAACTGGCTGTAAAACCAGCCGCGGGTTTGGTCGAGGGCCTCGCTGATGAAATCGGCCGGGAACTGTTGTTGGAACTGCTGCTGGCCTTGGTGCGGATAGCCCCACTGCGCAAACGGCATCGCGCCGGAGTCGTACCAGCAATCGATGACGTCGGGAACTCGTCGCATCCGCGCTCCCGGATGATGCGGCGATTCGTACGTGATCGCGTCGATGTAAGGTTTGTGAACCTTAAGGTCTTCGGGAAGATTTGGAAACTCGCGCTTGGCTGCTTCCCATCGATCCATTCCGCGAACGCCAGGCTTCGCAAGCAACTCATCATAGCTGCTAATAGCTTCCGGTCGCATAGTGGCTTCGCAGCGCCAAATTGGCAGCGGGGTGCCCCAATAGCGTTCGCGCGAGAGCGCCCAATCTACGTTCGTTTCCAAGAAATTGCCGAAGCGACCGTCGCGAATATGTTCCGGCAACCAGTTGATCTGGGCGTTATTCGCCAGCATCGCATCTTTGAACTGGCTCGTGCGAATGAACCAACTGCGACGCGGGTACTGAATGAGCGGGTCTTCCTCGGCCCGCCAGCAGAACGGGTACTCGTGAAGGTATTGCTCCTGGTGCAACAGCAGCCCGCGGCGCTTTAGTTCGCGCGAGATGTCCTTATCGCAGTCCTTCACCCAGCGGCCGGCGTAATCGGGCGCTTCGTCAGTGAATTTGCCGTCGGGTGCGACGGCGCAGATAAGCTCCGGTCCATCGCCTGGCTCGAAGCGCGCTTGCTCGGCGATCAGGACGTCGAAGTCTACTTCGCCAAACGCCGGCGCTTGATGCACGACGCCGGTACCGGAATCGGTCGTCACGAAGTCGGCGGCGACGACACGCCAGGCGAGTACTTCTTTTTTTCCGGACTTGAGAACGCCTTGCTTTGCGCTTTGCGACTTGTGGTAGTAGTCGAACGGTGGAATATAGCGTCTGCCGACGAGATCGCTCCCTTTAATTGAGGCGCGAGGTGCGAAAGGCGTCACTCCTTCCGGCTTTGATACTTTTGCAACAACGTCTGCCATTCGTTCAACGGCGACGACAAACTTTCGCTCCTGTCCTTCCACGTCGACGACAGCATATTCCAGTGCCGGATTCACCGCCGCAAATTGATTGCTCGGCAAGGTCCAAGGCGTAGTCGTCCACACGAGCAGATCTGTGTCGGACAGAGTTCCGTCCTCGTTGAGCAACGGAAACCGCACGTACACGCTCGGGTCCGCGACTTCGCGATATCCCTGCCCCACTTCTCCGGCCGAGAGGGCCGTGCCGCCTTGGGCCCACCACCAGACGATCTTGTAACCTTGATATAGCAGCCCGTCGTCGAACAGTTTTTTCAGCGACCACCAGACGCTTTCGATGTAGCTCTGGTGGTAGGTGACGTAGGCTTCGTCGAGGTTGACCCAGAAGCCGAGGCGTTTGGTGAGGCGTTCCCATTCCTGCATGTAGCGCCAGACGCTTTGCTGGCACTTGTGGATGAACGGCTCGATGCCGTACGCTTCGATCTCTTCCTTGGAGTGGATGCCCAGCTCTTTGCAGACTTCCACTTCGACCGGCAGCCCGTGCGTGTCCCAACCGGCTTTGCGCTCGCAGAGTTTGCCGCGCATCGTTTGGTAGCGCGGGAAGAGGTCCTTGATCGCCCGCGTCAGGCAATGCCCGGGATGCGGCATGCCGTTGGCGGTCGGCGGCCCCTCGAAGAACACGAACCGCTCAGCGCCGGCCCGCTGGACGAGCGATTTCTGATAGATCCCCTGTTCCTTCCAGAATTTGGCGACCCGGGCTTCAAGCTCCGGAAACTTAACGCTGCCGGAATCGGAGGGGAACATGGGGGAGTGATGAGTGATGAGTGATGAGTGATGAGTGATGAGTGGACTCGTCACGATTGTTCTAGGGGGAGCCAAGGGGAATGAATTGGCGATCGAGTTCTGGGCTCAGTGCCAAAACTCATCACTCATCACTCATCACTCCGCACTCATCACTTGGCCGCTGCGATCAACCGTCGAACCCATACTTCCGGGCCAACTCCTGATACTCCGTCGTGTCACGGAGGGCGTCGAGGTCGCCGTCCATGGTCAGGTAACGGAAGTCGCGGTAGCCGAGTTCCAGGGCGCGGCGGAGTTGTTGCAGGCCGTCGCGGGCCAGGCCGGCGAGGGCCAGGTTGCAAGCCAGGTTGTAATGGGCGACTTCGTCGTCCGGGGCGAGTCGCACCAGCCGGCGGTCGACTTCCAGGGAGCGCTCGTGCAGACCCTTGCGAGCCAACAGGCCGCCTTGGCAACGGAGGACGTCAAGGTAATTCGGGGAGCGTTCCAGGATGGCGTCGTAAAAGCGGATGTCGAAATCAAGCTGGTTCGACGGCGCGCGATCGCGCAAAGCCGTGCCGCTCGAATCCTCGTCGAAGTCCGCTGAAAACTTGCTGTCATCCGACATGGTTGGCTCTGCTCCGGGGTACTACTGGTAGGTAACCGCGAAATACGCGAAAGGACGCGAAAAGGGGAGGCGAAAGTTTTGGTTCACGGAATACGCGGAATGACACGGAAGGTGGAGCGGGAACACTTTGCTACCCAACTCCCTACTACCTCTTTTCCGTGTTCTTCCGCGTCTTCCGTGAACTACTCTCCCACCAACTCTTTCGTGTGTTTCGCGTGTTTAGCGGGCCTAAATCCTACGGTTCAACGTCGCCGCTGAAGTCGGCTTTCTTGTCATTGTCGTCTTTTCCGTCGATCAGGTGTTCGTCCTCGTCGAAGTCCATGAACTCGTTTTCGTCGAGGTCCTGCTCGAAGTCGTCATCAAAATCGTCGTCGAAGTCGTCTTCGTCGAACTCTTCATCGTCGACTTCGGGCGTCGTGACGATCTCGATCTCCGCGTCGTCGTCATCCTCTTCTTCCTCGTCATCATCCTCAGAGTCGTCGTCTTCCGCCACGGGGTCCACGACCAGCCCGGCGGGCGTGTTCCAGCAGGGGAGCTCCTCCGCTGGCGGAAAGGCTTTCAACTCAGTCGGAGCAGCTTCCAGGCTAACCTTCATGGACGATTCGACTCGTGGGGGCGGGCGACAAAAAACAATCCAAGATCAAATTGGTACGGGAGTTACGCCCGTTTGTCAATCGGGAGATCGGGGGGCGGACTGGATGTCGGACGTCGCTTATGATGGCTGGATGGACGAGAACCCTTATCAGTCGACACTTACCTCGTTCGAACCGCAAAATGATGGCGGTACAAAACGGGCGAGCGCCGTTTGTCCAAGGTGTCAGGGGCGCTTTTCGGTGAGCGAATTGACGAATGTTCCTAAATGGCTTCGCGTTTTTTACCTAGCGTTTGGGATAATTCTCCCACCGCGATCTGCGATGGAACGGTTGAAACAGGAAGTCACGGTCCAGTATTGTCGAGTTTGTTGCCGGTCCGTGGGCATGGCTCTGTTCTTTGTCGGGTTCGTCGTCTCGGTGACGACAATGGGCTTTCTCGTCGGACTTTACTTTCGTTAGTTCGCAATCGAGACACGGCCCCTTCTCGACCCCCCGGCGTTTCGCTCTTACAATGCCAAACTTTCCGTCCCGGGGCGAACCTGGGGGCGGTTCTGTTCGATCTAGTGTTCTGCGAGCCATTCGAGCCGGTACACTAGCCCGACGCGCCAGCGAGGGGGAGTTGACGTGGGAGCTGAGTGCCGGCCGTACTCAGCTACGACGTCCTCTCTCCCTCGCTGGCGCGTCGGGCTAGTGTAGTGGTCCGAGTGGCATGGCCAGCCGGAACTCATGTTTGGCAAAGGGGTTGCAACTTGCTTCGTACTCAGACTTGCGGCGAACTGCGGGCCGCGCATGTTGGTCAGGAAGTGACCCTTTGCGGGTGGGTCGATAGCTACCGCGACCACGGCGGCAGCCTGTTCGTCGACCTGCGCGACCGGTATGGCAAGGCGCAAGTGGTTTTCACCCCCGATGGCGGGGCGGAACTGCTCGCCGAGGCGCGGCAACTCCGCACGGAATTCGTGCTGGCCGTCACCGGAAAGGTCGCCAAGCGGCCCGAGGGAACGACCAATCCGAAGCTGGACACCGGCGAAATCGAACTGCGCTGCCGAAAACTGGAGATTTTGAACAAGAGCCTGGTGCCGCCCTTCCAGCCGGGGACGATGGATCTGCCCGGCGAGGACCTGCGGCTCAAGTACCGGTACCTCGACCTGCGCCGTCCGGACATGCAGCGGACGATTGTCCTGCGGCATCGGATGATCAAGGCGATGCGGGACTACTTCGATGAGCATCGCTTCATCGAAGTCGAAACGCCGATGCTGGGCCGCAGCACGCCGGAAGGGGCGCGGGATTACCTGGTCCCCAGCCGGGTCCACCCGGGCAAGTTCTACGCCCTGCCGCAGTCGCCACAGTTGTACAAACAAATCCTGATGATCGCCGGCTACGACCGCTATGTGCAGGTCGCCCGGTGCTTCCGCGACGAGGATTTACGGGCCGACCGGCAACCGGAGTTCACGCAACTCGACGTCGAGATGGCGTTCGTTGACTCGGACGACGTGATCGGCATCATCGACGGACTGGTCGCCAAGCTGGCGAAGGATATCTTGCGATTGGACGTCAAGCTGCCTCTAGCGCGGATGACGTATGACGACGCGATGGAGCGCTACGGGCACGACGCGCCAGACCTGCGTTTCGCCATGGAATTGGTCGACGTGACCGAATTGGCCAAGGAAGCTGATTTTCGCGTGTTCAAAGAAGCAGCCGCCAGCGGCAAACGCGTCCGCGGGCTGAACGCGAAGGGCGCCGCCGAAAAGTATTCGCGCAAGGGCATCGATGAGCTCACTGCGTTCGTGATGCAAGATCACGGCGCCGGCGGATTGGTCTGGTTCAAAGTCGAGGCCGACGGCACGCTCGCCTCGCCGACCGCGAAGAACTTTCAGCCGGACTTATTGAAGCGGATTGGCGATAAGCTGGGCGCTGCGCCGGGCGATTTCCTCTGCTTTGTCGCGGACACCTTCGAAACGACCTGCAAAGCGCTCTATGGACTGCGCAAGCGATTTGGCAAAGAACTCGGGTTGTACGCCCCCAACGCGATGCACTTCTCTTGGGTCGTCGAGTTCCCAATGTTCGCTCACGATGCGGAGGAGAATTGCTGGGCGGCGATGCATCATCCGTTCACCGCGCCCCGGCCGCAGGATCTGGAGATGCTCGAGAGCGACCCGGGTAAGTGCCGCGCGCAGGCCTACGACCTGGTGTGCAACGGTTGCGAGGCGGGCGGCGGTACGATTCGAATTCACGATCAGGGCGTGCAGCAACAGGTCTTCGATCTGCTGGGGCTGTCGCGCGAAACCGCGCGCGACCGGTTCGGCTTCTTGCTTGACGCCCTGCAATTCGGCGCTCCGCCGCACGGCGGGATTGCGCTCGGTATTGACCGTTGCGTGATGCTGTTCACCGGGTTGGAGAACATCCGCGATTGCATCGCTTTCCCGAAGACGCAAAAGGCGGCGGACTTGATGACCGAAGCCCCGGGGCAGGTCGATGCGCGGCAGCTCAAGGAGCTGTCGATCAAGATCAACACGTAACGCCTGTCGCAACGCTGCTCGGAACGAATGCGATGGTGCGCTCCCAAGCCCAGGGAAGGCCTCCGATGTCGTGGATGACAAATTCGACTTGGAGGGCCTTCCCTGGGCTTATCGGCGCGGCGGCGAATTGGTCCCGAGTGAAGTGGCCGACCCAAGTCGTCGAGTCGCAACAACACGCTTGCAACTGGGGCAGATTGTTGCCAAGCTGTTAGGCTCCACGTCTCGACCGCGCCCCGCCACCCCTCGAACCGATCGCTTCGGGAGGTTCCGTGACTGCTGCTCCGTCTTCACCGCCCGAGAATTCCTCGACGTTTACGCCCCCGCATCCGGGCTCGCCCCAGATGCCGCGGTGGGACGCCGCGGAGTTGATCGATGCGCCGTCGTTTACCTGGCGCAATTGGACGGCGCTGATCGGGCCGGGGTTGGTGATGGGGGCCGCGGCGATCGGCGGCGGCGAGTGGCTGCAAGGTCCTGTCGTAACGGCGCGCTATGGCGGCGGATTGCTGTGGCTCGCCACGCTGAGCATCGTCGGCCAGGTATTTTACAACCTGGAGATTAGCCGCTACACGCTCTACTCGGGCGAGCCGATCTTCACCGGCAAGTTCCGATTGTTGCCGGGGCCGATGTTCTGGCTTTGCTTGTATCTGGTGCTCGATTTCGGCGCGGTGTTTCCGTACTTGGCGTCGAACGCCGCCACTCCGGTGGCGATGATGATCCTCGACCGGGTGCCTGACCCGGATCACATCTCCGGCGACTTCTGGCTGATGCGCGGGTTGAGTTACGTGATCTTCCTACTCGGCATGTTGCCGCTGATCTTCGGCGGCAAGGTTTACAATTCCGTCAAAGCGGTGATGACCTTCAAACTCGTCACCGTCGTAGGTTTTCTGCTGTTCCTGGCGTTCATGTATTCCAAGGCGGCGACTTGGAAGGAGATCTGTTCCGGCTTCGTGAAGTTCGGCAATGTGCCGATTGAGCGCAGCGAGGATTTCAACGGAAACGGCGTGCTGGACCCGGGCGAGGACTGGGATAGCGACGGCCGACTGGACAGTGTCGAAAGCTGGGACGACAAAAATCGCAACGGACGGCCCGACGCCGGCGAATTCAACGACCAAGATCAAGACGGTCGGCGCGACGGCGACAATCTGGAGAATGTTTTCGTCTCGCTGTGGGAGGGACGAGGATTCCCCACGATCAACTTGGCGATTATCGCCGGGCTGAGCGCCATGGTCGCCGTGGCGGGTTCCGGAGGCTTGACCAATACGACCGTCAGCGTCTACACGCGTGATCAAGGCTGGGGCATGGGCCATCACGTGGGCGCCATCCCGACCATCTTTGGCAATCGACGGCTGGAACTGTCGCACACCGGAGTGGTGTTTGACGTCAACGAACAGACGCTCCCGCGTTGGCGGCGGTGGCAAAAACACATCTTGCGCGATCAACTCATCGTCTGGGGGCCCGCTTGCTTCGTCGGGCTGGCGCTTCCCAGTATGTTGAGCGTCCAGTTTTTGCCGCGCGGTACGACTGCGAACGATTGGAACGCCGCTGGCATGACGGCCGATGGCGTCGCCAACGCAGTCGGCTCCACCTGGGGGCCGCTGTTCTGGTTCTTGACGTTGTTCTGCGGGTTTCTCGTGCTCGCAGGAACCATTCCCGTCACCGCCGACGGGTTCTTACGGCGTTGGGTGGATGTGTTTTGGACCGGCAGCAAGCGGTTGCGAAGCTGGGATCCGGCGCACATCGGGCGTCTCTATTTCATGGTGCTCTGCTGCTATGTCGCGTTCGGCTTCCTCATGTTGTCCTTCACCAGTCCCAAGCAGCTCATTGAAATCACGGGGCTGTTCTACAACTATGCCCTCGGCTTCAGTTGCTGGCATACGATCGGCGTGAACACCATTCTGCTGCCCAAGGCGATTCGCCCGGGTTGGTTTATGCGCATCGCCATGTTCCTGGCCGGCGCATTCTTCCTCGCGATGGCGGTCCTCGCCACGGTTCAATTGTTGCGCAAATATGGGTTCATCTAGTTGTTCCCAGCAACAATGCGTGAGCCTCTTCTACCCGGCATGTCCCGATGAGACCGGCAATCCTGGCAACTTTGCCGATGCGGGCGGCACATCGTGCTTCGGCGTCATGGGACGGCCTGCCGGAATGCGCGCCTGGGGCAGCATTTCCGTCGGCAGACGTTCGCCCGGCAAAGTATTGTTTGCAGGCACGGTGTTTTGCACAGCCGCCGGTCGCAGGGCGCCCATGTTGATGCCGCGACGGCGCGTCATGGCGTAGTTGATCTGCCGCGGATGGCTACGCAATTGTTGTGCTTGCGTGTAGGCACGGCGCGGCCAGGGTCCTTCGCCCAAGGCGACGCCGTCGAACTCCAACAGCGTGCCCTTTTGGAAATGCGTGTTTTTGATCGCCAGCATGTAGTCGACCACCGAGCGATAGTAGGCAGTCGCCGCGTCGACTTCCGACGCCCGGGCTTGGACCACGACATCGAACGTCACGCGCCCCACGTCGAAGGCGTCGGTCACGGCTTGAACTTGCGTCCGCGCGGCCAACGTGCGGTCGAGATTTGTTTGCGTCAGCACAAAGGCACGATCCAATTCGCCGATGGCGTTGCTCAGCTCGTGTTGAATCTGCTGCTCTTGCTCGGCGAGGATCGCCCGCTCGCGAGACAGGTTCAACTGGGCGTTCCGCATGTTCGCCAAGGCTCGGCGGAAGCCGATCGGCACCGTCAACTGGGCGCCGAGTTGCCATTCCTGGTAGTCGCCGGCCAGCGTATTCTCCCACGCGCTGCCAAAGTCTCCCGTGCCTGGGGGACCGTTGCCCATGTAGTCGTCGCCGAGCCCCAGGAAGCGGTAAGTGCCGACCGCGTCCAAACGGGGCAGGAGGAAGTTTCGCGCGGCGATAATTTCCATCTCGCGGCGGCGAATCTGCACGCGCTGGCGGTGCAATTCGACGCGATAGATCATCGATTGCGGCAGAATGTCGTTCCAGTCGAACACGACCTTCGCCCGCACGGGCCGCTGCACCGGGCGAATCAAACGGCCGTCGTTGGCCGAGATGCCCATCAGCCGGCGCAGACGTCGCTCGTTCGAGTACACGCCGTTGCCATTCGTGCGCCCGCTTAGGGCGTCCTGAACTTGCGATTCGAATTGATAGTATTGAGCACGGGCCTGGGATTCATTCTCCAACTCGCCGCCGCGTTGACCGACGTCCATCAACGCTTTGATGCGCCGCCATGATTCGAGCGCTCCGTCGCGGGCCGTGCGCCGGGCGTCGAGTGTCGCGTAAGCGAAACCCAGCTCCCAGTAGGCGTCCTCGACCTGGCTGACCAGGTCGATCACGCGAGCTTCGAAGTCATCGGCGGCGATGTCCGTGTTTAATCGCGCGAGCACCACGCCGTTGCCGAAGAAAAAGCCCGGCGAGGCGTTTGGTCCAGCGATGCGATTCACTTCCAGGCCGGCGCCCTGCAATAACGGCTGACGGAATTCCGCTTCGACGTTGTTATCCCAGGCGCTCGTGAAGGCCTGGCCGAATGGCTGTCCGGAGTTGTTGTTGTCGTTGTAGGTCGAGTTGTTGCGCAGAGCCAACTGACCGCCAGCGGCCGTGAATTTGCTCAGTCCGGCTTGAAAGACTCCCAAATCTTGTGTGAACGACCGCGGCAG
>JAWXBP010000008.1 GCA_034440135.1 Planctomycetia bacterium | reverse complement strand
GTCCTCAAACGTATGGCCTACGGCTACCGAGACGACAACTACTTCTTTCTCAAAATCCGCCAGGCTTTCCCCGGAATTGGGTGAAGAACCTTTTTTTTTCTACGCGAAGAACCAAACCATGGCCAGCGTGCAGGCCACCAGCGCGCAGGCCCATAGTTTGTCACGTTGCCACCAGGGCCGAACGTGAACTGGTTCGCTTGGGCGCTCGCGCCGGAAACGCCACCAGGTGTACTGCTCTCGGTCGGCGTCGCGCTCGTGTTGCGTCGAGAAGCTTACGACCAACAACAACCCGTAGCAGGCCAAGGTGGCCAGGCCGGCCCGATGAAAAGCCTGCAGCGAGTGATTAAAGCCGATGCGCGCCGACTGTTCGAACAGGATCGACAGAAACGGACCCGCGAGTATGCAGATGAACGAAGCGGTACGCGTCACCCGGGGCTGTAAGATCCCGGCGACATAGGCGACGATCACGCCTGGCACCAGGTAGGCGTTGAAATCGGCCATGCGGTTGAAGATGCCGCCGCGCGTCTTTCCGAAATAGAGCGAGAGACCAATCGCGAGCGCCACCATCAGCATCATCGAAGCGCGGCCGACCCAAATCAGCCGCATTTCAGAAGCTTCGGGCCGCACGTATTTCTTGTAGATGTCAAAGGTGAATAGCGTGGCCGTCGAGTTCATCATGGAGTCGATCGTCGAAAGAATGCCGGCCACGAGCGCCGCCATCACCAGGCCCACCAGACCATAACCGGACGGCAACAACTCGCGCGTCAGCCCGGCAAACGCCATATCGCTTTCGGTGGCCGGATCAATCGTCAGAATGTAGCCGGCCGCCATGCCGGGCACGATGCACAAAAATGGAATCAACAGTTTGAAAAAGCCGGCCGCGACGGTGCCCATCCGCGCGTCCCAATCGCTGCGGGCGCCGAGCGTACGTTGGACGATGAACTGGTTAGTGCCCCAGTAATAAAGATGCAGCACCATCAGTCCGCTAAGTACGCCGCTCCACGGCAACTCGGGATGGCTGGCTTCGAAGAAGACGTGAAACTTCTCAGGTTGCTTTTCGAGCAAGCCGGAGAGCCCGCCGACGTTGGGATGCCAAATCGCCAAGACGGCGAGCATCCCACTGCCGATCAACAGAAGCACGCTTTGAACGACGTCGTTGAAGATATCGGCCTTCAAGCCGCCGAAGAACGTGTAAGCGGCGGCCACGGCGGCCAGCAGGCAAACGGCAAGTTCATAGCTGATCGCATACGGCGAATCCGCGGTCAGCGTGGCAATGGTCAGCGCGCCCAAGATCATGGTGCCGACCATTTGGATCAGCAGGAACGCCATGTTGGTGACCGAATACACGAGCCGGCTGCGATCGTCGAAGCGGCGGCCAAGATATTCCGAGAGCGTATAGAGCCCCATCCGCCGGTAAAACGGCAGAAAGAAATAACATAACGCCAGCAAGCCGAAGATCGCCCCGAACTCGAAGTTGGCTTGCGCGAAACCCTCTTTCAACCCGGCGCCCATCATGCCGACCATATGGTGCGAACTGATGTTCGTCCCGAAGATCGAACCCGCCACGGCCCACCAGGCGACGGTCTTGCCGGCCAGATAGTAGTCGCCGGTGCTCTTCTCCTTGCGGCCGATCCACATGCCGAACGCCGTAATGCCGATCACGCTGGCCGCCAAGATCAGCACGTCCAGCCATTGCAACGGGATGCTGGACGATTGGGCGAGCAGTATCGGTACGCTTCCAGGCATGGGGCGCTCCAGCCGTTTGAGAGTTCGCGGCCTGAGTGTAGTGTGCCGCGAGGCTCCGCGGAAGTCAGCGCGCGCGTTGGATCCGCCATTGCCTGGTCCGCAAACGCGGCGCGCACTGAATCGCCTGCCCGTCCACTCATAGATCAAACGCCGCGCAAATGCGGCGCGGCGCCCCCCAGCGACCGGAACGGCCAGTGCAGGCTGAAGTCAATCCGGCGCAGCGCTACGTCGAGGATGAAGAGCGCAAGCGCCGAGGACGCCAGAAAGGGCCAAAGTTGCGTGGGACGCGTGACCGTTTGATCCGTCGCAGCAAAGAGCGACTCGGGCGGCGGGGCGTAAGCGCCGCCCGACACGCGGGCGACCGATTTGAGTAGTTGCTCGTTGGTCGGCTTGATGCGCAGCTCATCGCTATAGCCGACCATCAACCCGCGGGACTGCCGGTAGACGACTTGGCCATTTTGCTTAAGCGCAATCTCCAGATGATGCGCACCCTGCCGTGGCGTGGGAAAGCTGGACACGTAACGTCCCGGCGCGGCCTGACGGAGGATTGATTTCTCCCGCTTGAGTTGCGGGTCGATGACCGTAAGTTCGACTTCAGCGCCGTTGAGGAACTGTCCCAGGTCGCTGACGGCGTCGACGGTCAGGTCTGCTGCGCCGCCCTGGCGCTTGGTATCGACCACGATGCCCCGAGCGTCGCTCTTTCGCATCGTCTGACGAATCACTTGCGTCCAGAATTTTCCAAAGCCGGGCCAGGTCATCCACTCGGCGGCCCAACGGCTCTTGGCGTCGGAAGTGAAGGCCGCCGTCATGCCGAGGCCATAGCGCCACCAGGCTAAGAGCGGATCGCCTTTTTCCGTCGCGAGAATCACTTCGCACGTCGGCTTGGGCCGGGTCATCACGTAGCCCAACAGAAACGGGGCGGATTCCATGTCCACTTCGCGCAGGGCGTGCGTGGCGCGAATCACTTGCGGCACGAACGGCTGCTCGTCGATGGCGGATTTGCTGGCCGTGACCGTCTCTTTGGCGAAAATCTGCGGCACCTGCGCCGGATCGGTCGTGGCGTAGTGACGCCCCTTTCCGATGCGCGCGATGCTGTCCAACAGCGTGGTATCCGAGTCCTCACCGACGGCGACCGTCGAGACCGTGATCTTCGCTGAGGTCATCTGCTGAGCGAGTCCCTCGAAATCGCCGGGCGAGGAAACGCCGTCGGTCAAAATGATCACGTGCTTGAGCTTGGCGGGCGTGGACATCAGGATCTCGTTCGCCATCTCCATCGCCGGATACATCGTGGTGCCGCCGCCGGACTCGATGCGGCCGATTTCGTCGCTGATTTTCCCCTTGTTGCTGGCCGATTGCATCTCGCTGATGACGTAGGTATCGCCGTCGAAGGCGAGCACCGCCACCTGGTCCCGATTGCCGAGCAGCTCGGCGGCGCTGCGCGCGGCGGACTTGGCCATTTCGATCTTGTCCCCGTCCATGGAACCAGATTTGTCGATCACCAGCACCATGCCAAGCGAGGGCTTTTCCTTTTCTTTTTCGAAGTCGCTTCGCACCGGCAGAATCTCTTCGAGCGTGCTCTTGTAGTAGCCGCCGAGGCCAAACGATTGCTCGCCGCCGAGCATGATGAAGCCGCCGCCGAGTTCCTGCACGTAGGTCCGCGTGATCTCCATCTGTTGCTGCGTGAGCGCCGTGGCAGGCACGTTGGAGAGCATCAGTAATTCGTAGTTCTGCAGATCCGAGAGCGTCTCCGGCATCCCCTGCGGCGGACGAATGTCCGCTTGAATGCCTTCGTCCTCGAGCGCGTAGGCCAGATCGCGGATCAGGGTCGGGTCGCTCTCGATAATCAGCACGCGAGGTTTGCCCGCGGCGAAGACGAGGCCGGAATCCATGTTGTTATCGAGCAGCGTATCTGTTTTGAGGCCCGAGACTCGCGCGCTGAACGCGGCCAGGCGGTCGCGTTCGATCGATTGCTGAAAGCGAAAGACATTCTCGCCGGCGGTGAGTTTTTTTTGCTCGCTAATCGCTTTGTGGTCGCCGCGAAAGACCTCGATGAGCCCCTCGTCGTCGTGATTGGAGTGGACCGTCACTTCGACATAGAACGGCTCGCCCTCGCGCACTTCCGCCGGCACCTTCACTTCGGACACCTGCACTTCCGGCTCGGAACGCGTCGGCAAGGGCACCGTGGAAATCGGCATGCGGCTCCGCGAGGCCGTGGCGAGCGCGTCGCCGTGCGTTTCATTGCCGTCAGTGAAGACCACGATTCGCGGGACGTAACCCGGCGGCAGATATCCGGCGGCGGCCTCCATCGCGGCGGCCAGATTCGTGCCGTCGCGTAGCGGACTCTTTTCGGTGGAGGGCGCCTTGGCCGCGCCGGGGGATTTGTCTTGCTCGCCCATCAACGACGGCGATTCGCCGTAAATGATGCGTTCGTTCTGCACGATTCCAGGAGCGACGCCGAATGGCAAATAGGCCACGCGATTCGCCCCGGTGTTCCGCAACGCAGCATCGAGGTATTCGTTGACCCTTTTCGCGCCGTCATCGCCGACGCTCAGGCTTTGGTCCGCGAGGATCATCACGAATTGCTCGTCCGTGGGGCGGAGCAAGGTGAACCCGGCCAGGGCCAAGATGACGAGCAACACAATCAGCGAGCGTGTCACCAGCGACACGATGCGCTGCCGGCGCGGGAAATCGCTCAGGCTGCGGACAAAAAACGCGATCAGCACCGGCGCCGCCACGAGGAGCAGTGTCAACAGCCAAGGGCGGGTGAATTCGAAAGGCATCATTAAGCCGACAGATCCAAGTTACGTGATCACACGACGTTGATACAAGAACCACTCGGCCAGAAACAGCGCACAGGCGGCGAACAACAAGTAAAACCAAAGCGGCCGCGCGAGCCAATTCGAGACAACGGACTCCGCTGTGGTCTGTTCGGCCATTTCCCGCGGCGGACGAAGATCACTTTCGCGCGCGCTCGCCAGATTGACTGCCAGCGACATGAGCGGCGTTTCCGCTTCGGAAGCCGACTTTACTACATTCCACACGCCGCATTCGTCTAATGGCCCCACGCTGATGCTGGACGCGGCCTGCGGCGCTTCATTTCTCGATTCCTCGGTGTTCTTTTTTGTCTCGTCGTCAGCGGGCGGAAACAGCGTCTGTTCGCGGCCGCTCGGGGAGCGAAGTAACGGCGCGGAGCGCTCGCCTTGGGATGCGATGTCAAGCTGGACCTCCGCGGTCGATCCCGTGGCGAGGGATTCGCGCAGCTCGCCGGTTTCGCCGGCGTACCACCCTAATGCATTGGCCACCAAGATTGGAAACGCCGTGCGGAAGGCGAGATCGCCACGATCGAGATTGACGGTCAGCACCAGGCATTTGCCGTTGGCGCGCGTCACTTCCGCGTAGATCGCGTCCTTGGAAATCGCGCCGGCGAGCACCTTCGGCGGCGACTTGTACTTGAGCTGCTTCGACTCCGGCATCAGCACGTTATCGAGGCGCACGTAGGTCATGAGCCGAGAAGCGGAATCGAGCTCCGTGACGATGGGATTCTCGATCGTCTCGCCCAGGTCCCAGGCGTCGCAACTCCCGGCTGGGTCGACGACGAGCAGATTTCCAGCGGGCAGCAGCGGCAGCACCTGGCGATGCAGCACCACGAGCGTATCCGCGGGCCATTGATCTGGAAAATCTTTCCGCGTTTCGACGCGCACCAGTGGGTTTGCCTCGAACACCTTCTGCAGGAACAGATTCCCCTCCGTGATCAACAGCACCTTTTGAATTTCGCGTTCCGGGAGCACCGCCCAGGCGGTGTCGTCCGTCGGCAACAAATTGAGCGCGGCCTTCGACTCCGTGGGCTTGTCGCCGCTCGTGCTGGCTGTCGCCGCGACCTGCGTCAGCTTCGCTACGAGCCGTCCACCTTCCAGCGACGATTTTTCCAGCGAGCGGCTCCAGTGTTCTTCCGGCTTGAGCGTCAACGGGAGAATATCGACTGGCAGGCCAGCCAACTCCATTTCCACGCGGCACTTTACTTCCGACGGACCCGCGTTGCGCATGGCGATGAGCACTTCGTAGCCGAGCGGATCGATCAGGCTCCGTCGCACCTGAAACTGCGTGATGCCGACGTTGGCGGCCTCGGTAGCGAACACGCGGTAAGTCACCGGAGCGAGTTTGGTTTCCAGCTTCACTTCCTGGCCGCCCTCCGGTTTGACCATCGCGTCCCAACAGCCATCCGTGACGACCACGACTTCGCCGTGGGGATGCTCGCCGATCAGCTGCCGGCCCAGTTCAATCGCCGACTCTACGTCGGTCGGGTTATCCGAAGGTGCGATTTCCTCGAGCGCTCGTTTGAGCGTTGGCACGTGACCGCTCATGCCAACAACCACTTCGGGGCGCGGTCCAGCCAACACGATCGCCATCTCGTCCTGGAAGCGCAGACCTTCCACGAGCGCCTTGGCGGAGTCGATGGCCGCTTGGAGTCGGGTGGGTGCGATGTCACTTGCGCGCATGCTGGCGGAGTTATCCACCACGACGACGATCCGGCGCGCTTCCAGCAGCTGCCAGGCGAAGAAGGGATCCGCGACGGCAGCCGCCAGGAACGCCACGAGCAACAGTTGCGCGAGTAGCGAAAGCAGATGACGCAAGTATTGCCAGATCGAGCGTGGCGGCTTCTCGTCGTAAATCTGCTTCCAAAATAGGTTCGTCGAGACCGGCAGCCGGCGCAGACGCAGTTTCAGAATGTAAAAGACGATGATCGGCCCGGCGGCCAGCGCGAGAAACCAGGCGATAGGATTGGCGAATGACATGGCGAACGACGCACGGCCTCAGTGTTTCAGTGTTCCAATCCGTTCAACCCAACTGCCCTGCCTCGCGCATCATCTTCAAGATCAAGTCATCGAAACGCACTGTCGACAGCGTCTGCGTGCAACCGAGTCCGTACCCGCGACAATAGTCTCGCACCGCAGACTGATGTTCCGCAAAGAGCTGCTTGTAGACGCGGACGTTTTTCTCAGTGACGGTCACTTTTCGCAGCGAGTTGGTCTCCACGTCCACCAGCTCCACGTCCCCCAGGATCATGGGATCGGCCTCGCGAGGGTCGTAAAGCTGCAGCACGTGACCGTCGAAGCGACGGAACCGCATCTGGTCCAGCCCGTTCTGAAAGCCATGCTCATCAAAGAGATCGCTGATCACGACGACCAGCCCAGTACGACGCCCTCGCTGCAGCAGGCCCTGCGCGGCTCGGACGAGGTTCGTATCTTCGCCGGCGACTTCGAGCCCTTCCAGGAATTTCATCAGTGGCAGTATTCGCGCTTTGCCCCGGGTCAGCGGAAACTCCTTGAGAATGCCGTCCGCGAACGCCAGCACCGCCACGCGATCCAGATCCGCTAAGGCGATGTACGCGAGCGCCGCCGTCAAATGTCGCGCGAGGGTGAACTTCGGCGGATCGCCATAACCCATGCTGCGGGAGCAATCGAGCAGGATGTATACGTGGAGATCCTGCTCTTCCTGAAATCGCTTGAGGAGCAAGTCGCCGTGCCGTGCGTAGACGTTCCAATCCAGGTAGCGAAAGTCGTCCCCCGCGGCGTACTCCCGATGGTCCGAAAACTCGATCCCCGATCCCATCTGCATCGTGCGCCGCTGCGCCAACAACGAACCACGAAACACCCGCTTCGAAATAATCGAAAGGTATTCGAGTCGCGTGAGAAAATCGTTCGGAAATAACATATCGATGCGGATCGGCGTTAAATCAACTCGATAGTGTGTTGTTCTTCAAACCGCGGAGGCGCGGAGTAACAATGGTAAGGAGTGCTTTGCGAACGTCACGCCGCCGCGAGCGCGTCTTCGGACAGTTTTTCGATGATCTGACGGATGACATCGTCCGTGCCTACTCCTTCGGCCTGGCCTTCGAAGTTGAGGATCAACCGATGACGCAGCACGGGGTAGGCCATCGTGCGGAGGTCTTCGCGGGCGACGTGATAGCGGTTGTCCAAAATGGCGCGGATCTTGGCGCCCAGGATCATCGACTGCAAGCCACGCGGGCTGGCGCCATACCGGACGTATTGCCGCGTGGCGCCGGTGGCGAGGGCGTGTTCGGGATGCGTGGCCAGCACCAGCGCGATGCCGTAGCGGCGCACTTCGTCGGCAATCGGGATTTGCCTAGAGAGCTTGGCCATCTCCAAAATGCGTGCGCCGGCGAGGACCGCCTCGGCGCGGGGGTTTTCCGACTCCGTGGTGCGATCGAGAATCGATTCCAGGTCCGCGGCGCTGGGGTACTTCACGAGCAGTTTGCAGAAAAACCGGTCTAACTGCGCTTCTGGAAGCGGATAGGTTCCTTCCATCTCCAATGGATTTTGCGTGGCCATCACAAAGAACGGTTCACTCAGCTTGTGCGTGATCCCCGCGACGGTGACCGAGTGCTCTTGCATCGATTCCAGCAAGGCGGACTGCGTTTTCGGCGTCGCCCGATTAATTTCATCCGCCAAGAGCACATTCGTGAATAGCGGACCCTGCTGGAACTCAAACACCTTGCGCCCTTCGGGCGTTTCCAGCACGATATTGGTGCCGATCAAGTCCGCCGGCATCAGGTCGGGCGTGAACTGGATGCGATGAAACTGCAAATCGAGCGCATCGGCCAGCGTGCGGACGGTCAGGGTTTTCCCCAGCCCCGGCACGCCTTCCAAGAGTACGTGTCCGCCGGCGATGAGCGCGACCAAAGTGTCGTCCAGGATTTCACGCTGGCCGACGATCACTTTGCCAATCTCCGCGCGCAGTCGGGCGAAATCGTGGCGAAACTGATCGAGTTGCTGCTTCAGTTCCTCGCTGACACTCATCGGCGCCTCGCTCGAGTACGTTGGTTCGCTACTCCTACGCGATTCAGTCGCGTGTGGGTCGTTCAAGGCGGATTGTGGGGCAAAGAATACGCGGTGTCTAGCTTTTGCTATCGTAATTTGGTTAGTATTTCCAGAACGAGCCCGGAACTAAAATCGATTTGCCGATCCGCTCCTGCAAACCAAATGGGGCCGGATTACGTCTATCCCTCCGTGGAGGACCCTGGTTATGGCGCATATCGAATGGCGTGGTTTTCTTGCGGCGTTGTTCGGCCTGGCTTTCGCCCTGGCGGCTCCGTCCATTTCGGTTCGCATGGCGATTTCCCAGGAACCGGCTGCTGCCGAACCCTCTGAGGAGGAGGCGCAGCAAATCGCCGTGGCCCAGCGTTTTCTGACGGTACTCGAGAAAACGCCGCGCCGCGGTACCGCGCTAGATCGCGTCTATGGTCATCATGTCGAGTTCGGCACGCTGGATGCATTTCTTGCTAAGCTCCGCGAGCGGGTCCAGGCCGCGCCGAACGACTCCGCGGGCTGGATGCTGCTCGGACTCTTCGAATCCCAACGCGGCGAAGACGCCAACGCCGCGGATGCGTTCCGCAGCGCCGAAGCATTGCGCGCCGAGGACGCCCTGGCCTCGTATTACTTGGGACAATCGTTGCTGCAGGTCGGTGAACCGGAGAACGCGGTCCAGGCATTCGAACGGGCGATCACCCGCAAGCCCCCTCGCAACGACCTCTTGGAGATCTTTCAGCAACTTGGCCGCGTGCACCAACGCGCGCAGCGTTCGGCCGAGGCGATGCAGGTCTGGGAACGGCTCGAAGCGCTCTTTCCAGACGATCCCCGCGTGCAGGAGCAGATCGCCGTGACGCTCGTCGAGGAAGGGGAATATAAGCAAGCGCTGCCGCGCTTCGAAAAACTCGCCGGCATGGTAGAAGACGATTATCGCCGCACGATGTTCCGCATTCAGGCGGCGGACTTGAAAATCCGTGAAGGCCAAAAAGACGAGGGCGTGGCGAGTCTCGAAGCGCTCCTGGCGGACTTGAATCCGGAAAGCTGGCTCCACCGCGACGTGCGGCGACGGATCGAAGACGTGTTCCTCCGCGCCGGCGATCAGGACGGCCTGGTGAAGTACTACGAGCGCTGGATCGCAGCGCATGTGGAAGACGTGGATAGCATGGCCCGACTGGCCAACTTCCTGGCCTCCTCCGCGCGCGTGCCGGAGGCGTCCACTTGGATGGAAAAGGCGATCAAGCTCGCCCCCACGCGGACCGAACTGCGCAAAACGTTTATCGACCAACTTGTCGACGATCAGCGCTACGCCGACGCCGTGAAGCAGTACGCGCTGCTCGTGGAATCGGCTCCCGGCAACGTCGACTTCCTGCGCGAATGGGGCAAGTTAGTCGTTCGCGACAAGGAGCAGCCGCCGGACGCCCGCACGACGGAAGCGACGCGCATCTGGCGGATGATCCTCGAGGCCCATCCCAAGGACGCGCCGACAGTCGCCCAAGTCGCCGACCTGTTCCGCCAGGCGAACATCAACGACGAGGCGATCGCCCTCTACCAACAGGCGGTGGAACTCGCGCCAGAGGACCCGCAATATCGCGAATATTTGGGCGAGTACTACCACATTCTCAAGCGCTCCGACGAGGCCCTGGCGACGTGGCAGGAGATCGTCGCCGGATCTCGGCGGACCGCCGTCAACGTGGCGCGACTGGCGGAGATTTACAACAGCTTCGGTTACCTCGACCAGGCGGTCGAGCAGATTGCCGACGCCTGCCAGTTGGACGCCAAGGATTTCAGCTTGCAGCTCAAAGGCGCCGAGTTGCATGCCCGCGCCGGGAGATTTGATGAGGCGCTCACGTATATCGGCGCTGCGGAATCACTCGCCGCGAACACGGATGAACAGGACGCCGTGATTCAACAGCGGATTGAAGTCTATCAAGCGGGCGATCGGCTGGATGACGAGACCGCGAAGCTCGCGGCCCAAGTGACCGCGGATTCGGCAGCGACGGCCGCCGCCTGGCATCTGCTGACGCGCTATTACGAAGCCGATCGACGCTGGACAGACGCCGCGGAAGCGGTCGAACAAGCGCTGGCCAAGGACGCGAAGTCGATTCCGGCGCTCGGCGCCGCGGCACGGATCGCCGAACAATCCGGCGATTTCGCCCGAGCGGCGGAAAAGAATCGGCAACTCGCGGACGTCGACCGGCGTTCGCGGGGCGACTACCTGATGAACGTGGCGCGCCTCGAGGCGCAGCTTGGCCGCAAGGACGAGGCGCTCCAAGCGGGCAAGGATTTGATTGTCTCCGCCCCTGGCAATACGGAGAACTACGAGTTCTACGCACAGCTTTGCTTTCAACTGGGCAACGCGGAGGAAGGGCTGGACACGCTCCGCAAGGCGGTCCGGATCAATCCCACGGAGCCGCACCTGATTATGGCGCTCGGCGCGGCGCTCTCGGAACAATTCCGCGCGGACGAAGCGATCGAAGTGTACTGGCGAGCCTTCGAAAAGTCCGAGGAAATTGAGGACAAGGTCTCACTGACCACGAAGCTGACCGAGTTGTACTTGCTCAGCAATCAGTTCGAAAAACTAATCGAGCGCTTCGAACGCGACCGCCGCGAGGACGAGCAGCGGCGCGAAATCACGATTTGCCTGGCCCAGGCGCATCACACCTCGGGCGATTACGGCACGGCGCGGCAGGAACTGGAGAGTCTGCTCAGCGAAGACACGCGCGATACGAATCTCTTGCAGCAACTGTCCAAGCTCTGCGAGGAGAGCGCCGATCCGGACGCGGCGGTCGAATATCAACGGCAACTGGTGGCGATCGCGCCCGGCCATGAGACGGAATTTCGCCTGGCGAACCTACTGCAGGCGCGCGGGGATCGGGACGAGGCCACCGAAATCTTCGTCAAGCTCACGCGCCGTGAGGAAAACAAGGAGCGACTGCTGAAGAGCCTCGACTCCTTGTTGGCGCAAGGCGCCTACGAAAGCGTGCTGGCGATCACCGAGCCGCTGTTGAGCGAACAACGCGACGACTGGGAATTGCTCTACCGCGAAGGCCTGGCCTGGCACTCGCTGGAAAAGAGTGACGAGGCGCTGGCGCGGTTCGAGCGACTGTTGTCGCTCAAAGTCGCGCATGACGCGCTCGGGGCCGCCGCGGAAGAACGATTGAAACAAGCGCAGGCCAAAGCCCGCTCGGAGAATATCCGCGGCATTCGCACGACGGCGCCCAAGCGGCAATCGCCGTTGGAGATGTTGGGCAATTCATCGCAAGTCCGGTCGGCGGTGGGATTGGACCCGGATCGCGGCTACTACTCGGGTGCGTCGCAGCCGCGCACTTGGACGCCAGAGGCATACGGCGTGGCGCGGATGGCGGCCTACGGCTGGCTGCTGAAGTACCAGGAGGACGCGCTGGCGGCCGCCACGACCGAGGAGTCGAGCGCCTCGACGGACGCCAAACCATCGGTGATTGATGAGCTAACGACCCGCGCCGCCGCGGCGGATGCGAGCCAAGAAACGATTTACGATTGGTTGTACGTCGAGCAATTGCGCAACAACTACGACTCCGTGTACAAGACCTCCGTGCGCCTCGCCAAGGCCGGCGGCGATGAAGCGGAGCGATTCTTCCTGAGCTCGCTGCGATTGCGCGCCGTTGATCCCAATTCACGGCAGGTTCGCCAGTCGGGACAAGAGGCGCCAAAGAAGCCGCCGCTCAGCGAAGAAGATCTGACGCTGATGCTGACTTGCTATCAGCACCTGGTCAAAAATGACGAATCGGACGAGATTTCGAACGCGCTGATGGGAGGCCAGATTGCGTATGGCTCGAACGGACAGATGTACGTCAACATCGGCGGGTCTTACGTGATGGTTTCGGGCAACTCCATGGCGAGCGGTTACCTCGGCATCGTCATGGAGGAACTGAAGTTGGCTGGCCGCGAGGATCAAGCCAATGCGATGATGGAAGAACGCGTTGCCAAGAGCGCGAACGGCGGCGCGTTGGCCGGGACCATGCAATTGCTCCAGTCCCAGGAGCAATACGAGCGGCTGCCGGACGTGTATCAAAAATGGATCGCAGCGGCGCGAGCGGAGATCGCTCAGGGCTCCACGGTCGCCCCGGCGCGCGGCGGACGGGGTGGCGCTAGTGCCGGTCCGCAGGTTCTCGGTCGCGCGACGAATCTGATCGTGCAATGGATGGGGCAACTGGGGCCCGAGGAAGAACACGCGAAAATCTTGGGCATCCTGGACGGCGCGCTCGATCTGGCCGTGGCGGAAGGGCAACAGCGGATCGCGCAACGGAAGTCCAATTCGCGCACGCCGACCGTCTCGCAGAATTCCTCCAATCAATGGCAACTCAAGTACGGCAAAGAAAGCTTTTACGCGGAGGTTCCGTATCCGCCCACCAACCTTTACGTCGAACAATCCGCGCTGATGATCCTCCGCGAGGCGTATGAGGTCTTCCAACGCAACGATGTGCTCAGCGATTTGTCGGATCGATTGCGGCAGCGTGTCGCCCAGGCGGATCCGCAAGCCAAGCTGTACGAGCAACTGATGCTCGGCTACATGCTGTGGTGGATGGAGGAGCAGGACGACGCCCTCGAGCAACTCCGCGCGGCCAGCGATCAGCTTTCCAACGATCCGCTGATGCGCCTGGAGTTGGCGTCCCTGTACTCGCTGCGCGGCGACTTCGACGACGCGCTGACGATCGTCGATTCGATCACGCCGCGCGATCAACAACTGGTGCAGCGGCGCGAGCAAATGGCGTTGCAACTCGCTGAACGCGTGGGCGACGTGGAACGAGCGCGGAAATCCGCCGAACGGCTCTTCGGATTGCGGCTCGATAACGACGCGCAACTGGCGCTCGTGGAACAAATGCGGCGCCTGGGGCTGCATGATATGGCCGAGGCGATTCTCGGCCGCGTGCATCGCCGCGCCGGCAATCAGACTTCATCCCTGGCCTCGCTGATGTCGCTCTATCAGGGGCAGGGCAAAACCGAGCTCGCGCAGCAGATCGCCCATACGATCCTGCGCCGCACGTCGCCGCCCTTGTCTTCGCAAACGACGGGGATGAACCCCATGCGCTACCGCACTTCCGATAGCGGAACGCGGACTCAGGCGCTCTCTGTGCTGTCGCAAACAGGCGCGTTGCCGGCGTTGATTGATCGGCTGGAAACGCAGCTGGCCAAGTCGCCCGAGTCGCCGCGGCTCTACGATCAGTTGATCGAGCTTTATCAGGCGTCGAACAACCGCGACAAGATGCAGGAGCTGCTGGAAAAGGCCGTCGCGGCCCGTCCCAAGGCGGTCGCGCTGCGCTATCAACTGGCGCAACAATTGGATCGCGCCGGCAAGGCGACCGAGGCCTGCGACCAATACCTGGAAATCCTCAAGGAACGCCCTGAATGGATCGCGGACGAACTCTACAACATTCGCCGCACGTTCGATCGTTGCCAACGCACGCTGGAGTTGGTCAAGGCGTTCGAAACGATGAACCTCAAGTCGTTCCGGCAACCGTACTACATCATCAACCTCGCCTCGGAATTGATGCAGGACGAAAAGAACGCGGATCTCGCGGCCAATCTGCTGGAGCGCGTCTATCAGGATCTGCCAAGCTATCGCGGCCAGCTGATCACGCAGATCCACAATCCGCAGTTGTGGAAGCATCCGCGCATCTACCAGCTGGGCAAACGCGGCATCTTGCCGACGAAAGAAGAAGTGGCCTCGGCCCCCTGGTTCGGCATTGGCGAGATCACTTCCTACAGCGGCAACGGCCAGGCGAATGGCGCGTTCCAGCAGTTGCTGGAAGGCATCCAAGGCACCGATCATGTCCAGGACATGCGCAAGTCGATTGAGGCTGCGCTCGGCGAGTCTCCTAACTGGTACGGCGGCCAGGCTCTGCTGGCCTTGATGGATATCAAGGAGGGCCAGGCGGAAACGGCCAAAGCGAAGTTGGAGAAACTCCTGAGCGACGAGGAACTCGTGAAGGACATGCCACCCGCCGCCTGCTGGTTGCTCGGGCAGGAGTTGGACGCCTTTCAGGACACGCGCCCGTTGGCCCTGCGATTGCTGGAGCGAGCGGCGACGGAACAACAGTCCATGCAGCAAATTCAGTATTCTCCCGTGGCGCGGCTGTTGAAGCTCTACGTCGATTTGGGCCGCCAGGACGACGCCCGCGCCCTGATGGTCAAGCAGTTGGCGGGGCAGAACTTCAGTCGCTACGACGCGCAGTATTCTTCTTATCAGCGCGTGGAGAACTCCGTGTGGGCCGGCGACAAGATGCTGGAATTGGGCTTCCCGGTCGAGGCGGTGAAGATTTACCAGGGCGTGAGCGACGATCCTGCCGCTTTGACTGCCGCCGCGCAGTGGAACGGTCGAGGCGAAAACTACTTTCAGTCGCAAGTCAAGAACGGCCTCAGCAAGGCCTTCGCATCGCTCGATGAATCGAACGCCAGCGAGGCGATGGCGCAATTGCTAACCGTCAACGAGAAAATGGCCTCCGACCGTGGGGCGCTCGATCTCATGGTGTCGGTCCCAGATGTGGCAGGATTGCGCGATCAATCCATGGCCAGCCCGCTCACGACGTTGCTGCAATCGATCGCGCAGCAGGAAAAACTGAAGACGAGCATTGGCGATCGCCTGCGCGAACTGCGTGCCCAGCATCCCACGGACGTTTCAATCGGCATCACGCTCGCGGCGTTCGAGCAAGGAACGAAGAGCGGCGCGGCAGGCGAAGCACTGCGGGAACTGGATGTGCTGGTGGCCGGGCAGCCGCTCGTGGAAGTGCCCGAAGGACGCCGGCCGAATTCCCGGCAGCGGCGCGAAGCGCTGTTGTCCGTGCCATTGTGGCTAGTCGCCCGGGAGTGCCTGACCACGCCAGAGTATGCGGAAATCGGCGAGCGCCTCGCCGCGCGCTCGCTGGATGCCGCGCGGCGCCAGGTGGATAGAAAATACCTGGTGGCGATTCTCTACGACTGGGGGCAGCGTTCGCTCGCCCAAGGGAACCGCGCACAGGCCGAGCAGAAATGGTCCGAGTTATTAGAACTGGTCACGGTACGCCCCCAGCGCAAAGCGCAGACAGAAGAGTCGGCCCCCCATGCGCTGCCACAGCGCGTCCGGCCGGCGGCGCGCGCGCCGAAACGCCCGATGTCTCGCTGGAACTCGGCCGGCATGGGCGCCGTGGCGCTCGTGTCGTTGCTCTATCAGGACGCGCCGCCCACGGGAGTCGAGGAAGCAGTCGCCGCGGATGCCGTTCCACCGCTGACCAATTCGCAATTCCAAGTGGCGATGGAGATTGCCATGGTTTCCGCGGAAAACGGCCTGCCGGAGCTTTCCCGCAAGGCGGTCCGCGCTGCGATGCTCGGCGGTCTGCCGGTGCCGGATCCCGCAGCAGACCCCGTCGCTCAAGTTGGCGCCCGCCGTCGCATCATCCGGAGTTCCCCCTATGGCATGGCGGCGGAGGAAGCGAGCGGCGACGCAGTGGAAGTCGCGGAGATGCTGAAGCGCGTGCTCGACAAATGGACCGGCGACGCCTATCCGCCGCTGGAAGTCTACGAATTGCTGCACCCGATCGTGCTGCCAGCGGCGCGCGCGACCGAGATCCTGTTGTTCGCCGATTCGTCCAAACTGCAGGACGCCGAGTCGAAGAGCCTTGCCGCAACGCTGGTGCAATGGGCTAAACGGGCGGATCGACTCGACGATCTGCACGGCCGCGTCGAGGCGCGGAAGGCGAACGCCGCAATGCTCGTGCCGGCGCTCGTCTTGCAGATTCAAATTGCTTTGGCCCGTGACAAACTGGACGACGCGCATCTGCAGCTGCTGGAATTGGACCAAGCGCTCAGCCAGGGCCCGCTGCCGCAACAACTGCAATTAGCCTGCCATGCGGCGATTCCCGCCTCGGAGCGCGAGGCCTTAAAGGACGCGGCCTTCGCGATCTTGAAGCGAGCCGTGCAGGGCCAAACCCAAGACGCCGGGAATGGCGACGGTTTGTCCCCACTGGGTGACTTGGCAGTCCGTGTGAACAAGCATTTCGCCAGCAAGCCTGAGGAAGTGAAAGCCTTCTACGAGCAATACCTGCTCGGCAGGCAGACGCAATACTCGCAATACGACGGCGACTACGGCCAATACATCCAGTGGAACGACTACGCCAGCATCGCGCAGGCGGCCGCCGAGAGCGGGTTGACCGAGATCGCGCTCGATTACATCGGGCGGGTGATGGACTACAACCATCCAGAACACTCCCGCCCCAACGTGACCTTGCCGCTGGCCGTGGTGTGCCGCGATCTGAACAAGCTCGCGCCGGAGGAACGCTACGAGGCGTGGCGCAAGTGGACGCTGCCCCAGGCAGGGCGCCAGACCGTTCGCCTCACCGCGGAATGGGTACGCCCGGTCGATGTGCCGAAGGTGTTTCTTTCGCCCGCTGCGCAACAGGCGAAATACCATGGCGGGGAACTGATCTCCAATTTCGACGAGTTGCTTAACGCGGCACACGAAGTAGGGAAGCTGACCGAGGTGCGTGATCAGGCCGCGCAGGCCCGCGAACAAAAACTGGCCAACGCGAACACGCTCTGGCTGATGACGCTGATCCGACTTGGCGAGATTGCGGTCGCCGAGCCGGCGATCCAGGAGACGATTCGCGAAGTCGCGAAGCAGGACGACAAACCGGCGGAGCAACTCTGGGCGGATTATCTGCTGTACCGGGCGTGTATGCAGTCCCCCCAGTTTGCTCCCGTCTACGGCCCGCGTCGCATGGAGCTCACCAAGGCCATCCGTGAGCGCTATCTGCATCACCTGTTGGAGCATATCGAATACGACTTCGCCGAGCGGACCGCGCAGGATACCGGCACGACGATCCAACCAGGCGATCAGACGCTCGAACATTGGCGTCCGGCTTCCACCCTGAACCATCCGCAGACGCTGATTCAACCCTGGTGGGTCGCGCACGAAGGGCAGCTCACGCATTTGTGCGGTTCCGGCAAAGACATCCTGGCGTTCCGCTATCCGCTCGCCGGCGACTTTACGTTCTCGGTGGATTGTTACAAATCCGGCTGGAAGGAATCGGATGCCGGTTACGGCGGCATCATCGTCGAAGCGCTGCAGGCGGGTTCGAATTCGTCCGTCTGGTCCGTCGGCAATCACGACACGATCCACTTCGAGGGACCGCTCGCACGCAATCTGGACGGTTTCAACCATGTCGAGATCCGCGTGCAGGACGGCGTGATGCAGTACGTGGTGAACAATCACGTCAACTACGAAGAGGCTGCCGGGACGACCAGTCCCTGGCTGCTGCTGTACACCGATCGTCCGCGCGTGACCGCGTTCAAGAATCTCAAGATCACAGGCAGCCCGGTCATTCCGCGCGAAGTGAAACTGATCTCCGGAGACCGGATGGATGGCTGGAACGCCTCGAACTATTACGAACAGCAGCCGCCCAAGCGCCAGATCGCACAAGCGGCGCTAATCGATCGCGACCCAGACGTTTATTACCAGGATGAGATTCCCACGGAATTCGATTGGCTGGCCAAGGATGGTGTTCTGCACGGCGAGGCCCAAGACTTGCCGGACGATGCGCAGAGTTGGATTTACTACCACCGTCCGTTGCAGGACGGCGAAACCATTCGCTACGAGTTTCATTACGTCCCGGGGCAGTCGTCCGCGTTTCCGACGATCGGGCACTTGGCAATGATGCTTCACCCCGACGGCGTCGACGCGCATTGGGTCTCTGATCCCACTTGGGACGCGGCACTTTTCGACTTGCAACAAGCGCAGGAGGCGGTCGAACCGGAGTATCGCCGCGGACCTACGAAGTTGCCGCTCAAAGCAAACGACTGGAACCAGGTCGAAACCACGATCCGAGGGGATACGGTGATCGTCTCGCTCAACGGCACGGTCGTCTACGAACGTCCGTTGGAGCCTTCAATTGTCCGCACGTTCGGCCTCTTCCGCCGCCGCAATCAATCGTCGCAAGTGCGCGACGTCACGCTGACCGGTCCCTGGCCCGAAACGCTAACGCCGGAAATCGCGGAGAACTTGCTCGCGGCGCGGCCGACGGAAAACGTGGCCGACGAACGCTTGCTGCAGGACATCATCGGAGAGTTCGCACAATTGCATCGCCCGGCCGAATTGCTGGCGGAGACGAAGTCGCTTGCGGATGCGGAAGCATATGTGCGACTGCGGGATTGGGTGCTACCCACGCCGGCTCGCGACAATTTCCGCCTGTACTTTGAGCGCCGACCCATCGCGGCGCGCCCGTCGATCGACGATGCGATCATTTGCCCGGCGATCGAGTTGACCCGTCTCGCCGAGCGCCTAGGCAAACTTCCGGAACTGCGGCAATCGGTCGACGACGTCACGGCGCGGGGCCGAAAGGCCGAGCATGAAAAGCTCGCCATGGCGGCCCTGGTGGCGCTCGAGTCCGGCGATCTCCAGGGGTTACCCGCGAAGCTGGCACAGCTCGACGCAATGATCGAGGCGATTCCCAAGGAGAGCTCGCTCGGCGAGCGGATGGCCGACTACGTCGTCATTTGGCGGGCGATGCAAGCGCCGGCGTTCCGACTCGCGGCCTACGATCTCGCCATCAAGCTGCAATCGCGAGAACGGGAAGGCGGCGCCTCCTCGGGTAGTGAAGACTGGCACCGCCAGCTCGACGGCCTCGCCGGCGACACGGAACGAATGCTTGCCGGCACGGAACCGGAGCAAGACGCTACCGGTACTGCCGCGCGGCAATGGCGCGAAGTGCCGTACTGGAAGCCGGACTTGCGCGGCAAGGGATTCCGCGCCTCGAGCTGGCGGCTGATGCGCGGCGCGGCGCAACATGTGGCCGGCGAGAACTACTCGCAACTCTATTTCCAGTCGCCGCTGCGCGGGAAGTTCGAAATCCAGGTGGAACGCCCGCTCCATAGCTGGCGCGAGGCGATCTTGGCCTACGGCATGCTCGCCGCCGATGCACGGTACGACCTCAAGGCTAAACGCGTGATCAGCGTGCTGCACGGCTTCAACGACGTGGACAAGGAACTGAATATTCCGCAATCCGGTTGGCTGGCGCAGTGCCGCATTGCCGTCGACAAACACAAGATCAGCACGTACATCAACGACGTGCTTATCCACGAAGAAACGCTGGCCGCGCCGGCCGATCCGTGGGTCGTGTTGCGAGCGTTCTCGCCCGGCCTGCGAACTACCGTGCATAACTTGCGCATTGTCGGCGAGCCGGAAATCCCCGAGGCCATTGATTTGATCGCGATCGAACGCTGGCAAGGGTGGCGAGCGGACATGTTCCACGAGGCGTTTTCCCTCAGCGCGGAAACCGATGAGGCAGCGTGGCGCAAGAGCGGCGATGAAATCGTCGGCGTCCTGAACGAAGCGCGCGGCGTCCTACCGCGCGAAAGTCTGTTGATGTACCAGCGGCCGCTGCTGGAGGACGGCGTGATTGAGTTCGAGTCCTATTTCACTCCCGGCGAATGCATCGTCCACCCGGCCATCGGGCGCGTGGCCTTCCTGGTCCGTCCGGACGGCGTGAAGCTGCACCACCTGACGGACGCGGAGTGGGAAACGACCGGGCTCTCGCCGGTGAACGAGTCGCCGCTGGAAGCGTCCGCCGCTTCGGTGGCCCTCAAAGAAAACGACTGGAACCAGTTCCGCCTGCAGGTCGAAGGGGACCTCGCCACGCTCAGCGTGAACGGCGCGGAGGTGGCGAAGTACGAATTAAAGGAAACGCCGAACGAGCGGTTCTTCGGCCTGTTCCGTTATGCGGATCAGGATAAGTCTCGCGTCCGCAAGCTGATCTATCGCGGCGACTGGCCGAAACAATCGCCGGCGTTGGCGGACCAGGAACTCGCTTACGGGCCGTCCGGCGCGTTGCCCCTCGCCGAGTTGAAAGGCGAAACGCTCGAACTGAATCTCACGAAGCCGCTGGGCGAGTTGGCCGCGGTGGGTGTCTTTCCGATGGGGCCGGCCGAGCGCATCACGACCACGCCCGAGGGCGCCCGGCTCGAGCTGCATGGCGCCGCGAACTACGAGGGTTGGCCGGGCCTGATCTTCAAACAACCGACGTCCGGTGACTTCGACATCACGTTCGATTTTTCCCAACTCGTGCTGGGCAAGGTCGGCGAGGGCTGGGGAAACGGGATGTCATTCAAGGTCGTCTTCGACGTCCCGGACCAGTGGGCGGAAGTCGGGGTCTACTTGGATGGCGCCGGCCAGGAGCAATTGCGCACCACTTTCGCGCACAAACAAGTCAACGGCGCCATGACGCAAGACAGCCGCAACTCGAACGGACACTACGAGTCCGGTCGGCTGCGCTTAGTCCGACAGGGAACCCTGTTGCACTGTCTGTTCGCGATGCAGGATTCTGAGGACTTCCGCATCTTGGAAACGTTTGTCGTCGGCGCCGCCCCGGTCGCGGAGTTTAAGCTGGAGAACGTCTCGTCCGACGCGGTGGGGGCGGTCGACGTCGTGGCCGGCAAAGTGACCCTGGTTCGCCCAGCTACGCGTGCAGCAACGGCTATCGAGACGCCGAAACCGTAGAAAACGACAAGAATCCCGGAAACGCATCTATGGACGTCGATCGGACGCCGTTACAATCGCCGAAATAGCTGGAAAGCGCGCAGCATTTCGAAACCGCGAAAACAGGAGCGTTAGCGATGCCAGGCATTCGTGAACGTGTGGCTGCGGTCCGTGCCCGTCAACAGCGGCAGTGGCTCTGGCTCTGCCTCTCGTGGGGACTTCTCGCCGGCGGCGCCGCGGGCGTCGTTTATGGACTGGCCGCGGCGATTTCGACTTTCCCGCTCCAATGGAGCATGGTTGGCACGCTCCTCGCTGCTGGCCCAGCGGCCGGCGCGCTGTTCGCGGTTGCCCGGCCGCGTCCGTTGCGCGCAGCAGCCGTCGCGATTGATCGCTCCTGTAGTTTGAAGGACCGTGTCGCCACGGCGCTGAATTTGATGTCAAAGTCCGGCGCGACGTCGCCGGTTCACGCGTTGCAGTTGGCCGACGCCGAAGATCATGTCGCCAAAATCGATCCGGCCGCCGTCGCGCCGATCCTGGCGCCCCGCCCGTGGTATTGGGGCCTCAGCTTCTCGGTGGCTGCCCTCGTGATCGCGTTTTTTGTCGTACCGGACGTTCAAGTCGTCGCCGCGCCAATCGCCAATAAAACCGTAGCGTTGCAGGCGGCCCGCGTTGAGAACAGCCTGGAGGATCTCAAAGAATTCAACAAAGAGCAGGCCGATCCGGAAATTGAAAAGCTCTTGAAGGAGTTGGCGGCCAAGATCGAGGAACTGAAACAGCCGGGACTCGATCCGAAAGAAGCGCTGGCGAAACTTTCCGAAATGGAAGCGGCGCTCCAACAACAGCAGACGCAACTGAACGATCCGAACGTCGCCGCCGAACTGCAATCGCTGGGCGAGGCCCTCTCGCTGGCGGAGCCGTTCCAATCCGCGGGCGAAGCCATGTCTCAAGGGGAAATGGACAAAGCCGCGGAAGAGCTCGCGAAGCTCGAATTGCCCAAGCTCGATCGTCAAACGGAGCGTGCCGTTACCGAAAAACTTGAGCAAGCCCAACAGAATTCCAGCGAGGGCCAGCAGAAGCGGCTCAAGGAAGCGATTGGTCAGATGAGCCAGGGCCTGAGCCAAGGGGATAAGTCCAAGTTCAAAGACGGCGCGCAGGGACTCGCCGGCGAATGCAAGAAGCAAGGTCGGCGGAAGAAACTCTCCGACCTGCTTCAGAAGCAGTGCCAATGCCTCTCGGAATGCAAAGGCGAATGTGAATCCGAATGCAAGAACGCCGCGATGAGCAACAAGAAGGGCGGCAAGAACTGGGGCCTCGGCGCCAGCGGAAACGAACTCGGTGACAAGACGGCTCAACTTAAGACCAGCCCGCAGATGAACCTCACGGGCCAGGAATCCGGTGAAGGCGACGTGGACGTCGAAACGATGACTTCGCCCGAGCAGCAGCAGGAAGCGATTCGCGAGTACCGTGAGAAGGCCAAGCAGTACGAACAACTTAGCGAGTCGGTGCTCGACTCCGAGCCGATCCCGCTCGGCCATCGACAAACGATTCGACGATATTTCGAAATGATTCGTCCCCAGGCCGGCGAAACGGATTCGGTCAACGAGGCCACGGGCGAAGCGAAATAACAAATCGCTAGTTGCTGATACGTGATTCGGCGCCACTTTGCCAAGCCCAGGGAAGGCCCCCGCAGTCGTACTTCTTGGATCGACTTCGAGGGCCTTCCCTGGGATTTACAACAAGCAGCGCCTTATCCATAGCGCGCCATCCAGGCATCTACCAGTCGTGGCGAAAACCGGTTGAACCAGACCATCAGCTTGCCGCGGGCGTTCGGGATGATCTCATGCTCGCGACGCTGCATCGCGCGAACGATGCGCCGGGCGACCACCGCGGCCGGCACGGGCGGTTGCTCGGGCCAAGGCGGCTTTTCACCCGCTTCAACGAGCTTGTCGAAGAACTCGCTTTCCGTCGTGCCGGGGCTGACGAGGAGCACTTCGACACCGAGCTTTGCCACTTCCGCGCGAAGTGCTTCGCTGAACCCGCGCACGGCGAACTTGCTGGCACAGTATTCCGTCATGTACGGAATGCCGCGATGCCCCAGGATGGAACCGATGTTAACGATCAGGGCGTCGTGGCCGGTGCGTAAATGCGGCAGTGCCGCGCGGGTCATTTCCACGAGCGCAAAAAGATTCACTTCGAAGATCCGACGCGCGCGTTCCGGATCGGCGTCGACGAACTTGCCTTGCGCCCCGATGCCAGCGTTGTTGACGAGCAAGTCGAGCCCGCCGAAGCGGTCGAGCGCCGTGGCGATCGCCCGTTCGCGCGTCTCGGCTTGCGTGATATCGCCGACGACCAGGCACACGTTGCCGCGAAACGCGGACGGCACTTTCTCAACAACCTCTTGAAGCCGCTGCTCACGTCGGGCGATGAGTACCAGCTTCGCGCCGGCGGACGCCAATTGCACTGCCAACGCGCCGCCGATGCCGCTCGATGCCCCGGTGATGATGCCACGCAGGCCGGAAATCTGGCGTCGTGACATGGAAAGCAGTCAGCGAAGATAGATGAAGTTGCGCCGCGCCAAGCCCAGGGAAGGCCCTCGAAGTCTCTTCTATCGTCGATAATCTCAGGTGGCCTTCCCTGGGCTTATTCTTGCGCAGCGCCGCGACCAATGCCAGCCGTGATTCACTACGCCACGTCTTCCACGGGGCCAAGTGCAGCACCGCTGCCGTTGTCTTGCCCGGCGAAGGCGTTGCCATGGAAGCGCACGCGGACCGCGGGGTCGCGCATCAGGCGGCCGGCGGCGGCGCGGGGCAGCCGGCAGTGGACCAGCACTGCCGTGTCGTTGTAGTGCTGCGACAGGATTTCTCCTTGCGCGGCGAGGAACGCCAACACGCGGCCGTTGCCGACTTCGGTTTCGACGTCGATATCGCAAAACCCGCGGCTCAGCGCATCGCTCACCGCGGAAGCCAGGCGATCGAGTCCGTGGCCCGAACGCGCGCTGATCGGGATCGCGTTCGGGTACATCTGCGTCAAGGAATCCAGCACGGCGCGGTTCGGCGCCGCATCGGCCTTGTTAAGGACTAACAACGTGTCCTTGGCCTCGATCTTGAGCTCTTCCAGCACCTTGAACACGGACGAGACCTGCTCGCGCACGCTCGGATTCGAGGCGTCCGCCACATGCAACAGCAGGTCCGCTTGCCGGGCTTCTTCCAACGTGGCCTTGAAGCTTTCGATCAAATGGTGAGGCAAATCACGGATGAAACCGACCGTGTCGCTCAGCAACACCGGTCCCCAGCCTGGCAACTGCCAGCGCCGGGTGCGCGTATCGAGCGTGGCGAACAGCCGGTTCTCCGTCAACACGTCGGCGCCGGTCAGCGCGTTCAGCAGCGTGCTTTTGCCGGCGTTCGTATAGCCGACGAGCGAAACCGTCATGCGCTCATTGCGTGCGGCGACTTCGCGAACTTTGCGTTTCGCGATGTCTTTCAACTCCGTGCGGAAATCGTGAATTCGCTTTTCGACCAACCGGCGATCGGACTCGATCTGTTTCTCACCCGGGCCGCGCATGCCGATGCCCATCTTCATGCGCGACAAGTGGGTCCACATCCGCTTCAAACGTGGCAGCGAGTATTCCATTTGCGCGAGCTCCACGGCCAGCCTGGCCTGATAGGTCTGCGCGCGGCTGGCGAAGATGTCGAGGATCAACTCGCTGCGGTCCAGCACTTTGACATTCGTGGCCTTCTCCAGATTGCGGGTCTGGGCGGGCGACAGATCGTTGTCGAAGCAGATCACGTCGGCGTCGTTCGCTTCGGCCAACACGCGCAATTCCTCGACCTTGCCGGCGCCGAGGTACGTCGTCTTATCGGGCGTTTCCCGACGTTGCGTAAGTCGGCCGACAACGCGCGCGCCAGCCGTTTCGGCCAATCCGGCCAATTCGTCCAACGGATCCTCGTGGTAGGCCACGCCCGGCGGCAGCACCGAAACCAAAACGGCCGCTTCCCGAGCAATCCCGTCGCTGCGATTGTTATCTTTCACGTGCAGAGAAATGTCCCAGTAAGAACAGGTTGTGGGTCGCGCTTACTTGATGACGCTACAAAACGGGTTCGGGTTCAGTGAAATCATACGACCTTCGACATTCTCATTCTTCGCCTTCAAACAGCCGGCAATAGCTCTCATATCGGCGCTCATCGAGCCAACCGTCGGCCACCGCGTCCTTCACGGCGCAGTCCTCCTCGTGGAGGTGCGTGCAATCCGGGTACCGGCAGCCGCTGACGAACGGCCGCAAGTCCCGGAAATAGCCCGCTACCTCAGCCGGAATCACGTCCCAAAGTTGCATCTGCCGAATGCCGGGCGTATCGACCACAAAGCCGCCGTCGGCGAGAGGAATTAGCGTGGCCGTCGTGGTGGTGTGCTTTCCCTTCGTGGTCTCGACGCTCACCTCTCTCACGCGAAGGTTGAGCGTCGGATCCACCGTGTTCAGGAGCGAAGATTTGCCGACGCCGCTTTGCCCGGCCAACGCGCTTTCGCGGCCCACCAGGTTTTGTCGCAATCGCTCGACGCCCTGTCCCGTGACGGCGCTCGTCAGCAGTACTTCGTAGCCTAGCTGCGAGTACAGCCCCACGAGCGGCATCAATTTGGCAGGGTCGACGAGGTCGATCTTATTGATGCAAATCAGGGGCCGAATCCCGCACTTTTCGGCGGTAATCAGAAACCGGTCGATCAGATTCGGCTTGAGCGGCGGCTGGTCGGCGCTGGCCAGGATCAGAAGTTGATCGACGTTGGTAACGATGATGTGCCGCCGGCCACGGCTATCGCGACTCAACGTGCCGTGTCGGGGATCCACGCGCTCGATGATCCCTTCGTTGCCCGGCGAGGGGCGAAACCAGACACGGTCGCCGGCTGCCACGACGTGACGTTGATCGGTGCTAAGCGTTTTGAGGATGCGGCGCACCGCACACTGATAGAACGCGCCGTCGTCGGCCAGCACCTTGCAGGTGAGGCCGAAGACCTTGAGCACGCGGCCCGCGAGGCAAGCGCTTTCGTCGACGTTCAGATGCACGTCGAAACTGGAGCCGTCGCAGCGCTCCGTCTCGACGCCGATCACCGTCCGCTTACGGGTCAGCTCCCCTTTGCCGCTGACGCGCTCCGTTTGAATCGCGTCGTCTTGCTGACCGCTGCCCGCGGCGAAATCGCGTGTCCAGTCCCCGGAGCGAGCCCGAGGCACGCGATTCTTGCGAAAATTAGCCCGCAGCTTTTGTTTTTTGGCCATGCAATCAATGAGCGACTGTTGGGGCCTCGCAGCTCAATCGGAAGTTCGACGCTTACGTCGGCCCTTGCACAGTGAATCTCCCGGCGTATCCCTTGTCTGGCGTACCATCTACCAATTCGAATATCAGCTGACAGATGGGCATTTCCACCGTGAGCTTTACATCCAACGGGCCTACATTCCACATTTCAAGTTGCAATGGGCTGCCTGGATATTCAGGATCGCCCTGCTTGAATCCAAAACCGGAATGTATCGTGGGGCCGTGATATGCACGCCAACTCCAAGCCGAGCCAGGCTGCTCTTACCTTCAACGCGTGCGGCCAATCGTGATTGGTGTGGAAGTCTAATCTTTTCGAGCGTCCAACCTAGCAAAAAACTCTGTGACTTGAAGGTGAATCCGTCCGCTGTGATTTCAATTCGCTCACTGTATGTGTTGCGCACAACTTCGAAATCATAGTCTGGGCTCGAAGGACAAACGACTGCCTCGACTCCATGACCGCCGGGTCGCTTCCAGATCACAAGTTGCTTTGCGAGACGCAAGTCAACCGCAGTTGACGACCAAGCTTCTGCGGAAGGCTTTGGCGTGATGCTGAGTGCGTTTCGTGCAATCGCGGCCAGGATTTCCCGGTCAGAAAGAATCATGCAAGCGCCTCGATGGGTTCATCAAGTTGCTCTTGTTTGACCCAAATGCGATTTGCACCGGTTTCCGCCTCATGCGGCAGTTCAATGAGCGCAGCTTGATGTGGAATATCAACCTGCACCACGCCGATTGGCAAAAAATACGTTTCGTCTTCCTTGGTGAGGAAGTCTTCCTCCACGCGGATGAAATGCTCGCGGCCACGGTAGTCCTTGAACCGGGCGACGACCTCCGACGACCTCAGTCCTGCTTCAATCTTGTTGCATCGAATCCTTGCCATGACAGGGCTCCTTTCCAGTGTTAGGCACGTCGATTGAAGTTGTTCGCGCCCAGGCGCTGCGTTCCTCGTATCTAATTTCGACTTTTCCTAAACTGGTCGGTTCGGGTCTTTGATTTGTCCGGCTTCGTTGTTCGTGACGTCGTAGCGCTGGACGCGGTCGCGCTCCGGATTAGCGGGCTTGTTCAGCCCCGCGCGTTCCAGGAGCGATTGGCCGAAGATCCGGGCCGCGTCGTCGTCGAGCGGCGGGGGGCCGACGGCGCCGATGTCGGCGGGAACGTAGTGCAGTTCGTACTTGTGCTTAGCGATGGCCACGCTGTCGCCCGGATCGATCCGCTTTTCCTCGGTGACCGGGACGCCGTTGATCTTCACGCCGTTCCGGCTCTGCAGATCCTTCACGTACCAGTAGCCGCCGTTCACCGACAGCTCGCAGTGATGGGCCGACACGTTCGGAAAACGCAACACGATGTCGCAACTCTCCCTCCGTCCGACCAATAGCTTTGATTTCAGCAAGGGAATGGTGTCGCCGCCGCCGATGGGGACCAGCTCTCCGTACATTCCGGCAACCTATGAGGACTCTTGAGGGGAGGGATAACGACGGGCTACAATGCGCGATGAATTCAACTAAAGTCTAGGCAGGGCATGGATTAGTGTCAATCAATCAGCCGACCCTGCCCGCCGCGATCCCGGAATGGCGGTCCGCCGGGCTCCGGTATTTCGCCTACAACTTCTACCTCCGGAAGCGTTTTGGCGAGCGAATCCAAAAGGTCAGCGTCGACGCCGGGTTCACCTGCCCAAATGTGGACGGCTCCAAGGCCACGGGCGGCTGCACGTTCTGCGACAACCGCAGCTTCAGCCCCAGCCGCCGGGTGCCGCGGCTGAACATCGGCGGCCAGATCGACGACGGCATCCGCCGGCTCAAAACTCGCTATAAGGTGGACCGCTTCCTGGCCTATTTCCAGCCGGCCACTAACACGTACGGGCCGCTGGAAAAGCTTCGCACGATGTTCGACCAGGCCCTGGCGCATCCGCAGGTCGTGGGCATCGCCGTCGGCACCCGGCCGGACTGTGTCCCGGAGGACGTGCTGAACCTGCTCGCGGAAGTCGCCGGGCGGACGTATCTGTCGGTCGAGTACGGCCTGCAAACGATGCATGACCGGTCGCTGGTCTGGATGAACCGCGCCCATGACCACGCGGCCAGCGTCGATGCCATCGAACGCAGCCGCGGCCGCAGCTTTGAGATCTGCGCCCACGTCATGCTCGGCCTGCCGGGCGAATCTCACGCCGATATGCTGGCCACAGCCCGGGAAATTGCTCGGTTACGACTCGACTCGGTGAAAATCCACAACCTCTACGCCGTCCGCAACACGCCGCTCGCCGACCAGGTCGCCCGCGGCGAGGTCCAACTCATGGAGCGCGACGACTACGTCCGCACGGTGGTCGACTTTCTGGAACGGATCCCGCCGGAATGCATCGTCGAACGCGTCAGCGGCGACGCCCCGCCCGATTACCTCATCGGGCCAGCGTGGTGCCTGGATAAGCCGGGGTTGAGAACGGCGCTCGACGCGGAATTCGCGCGCCGGGATACCTGGCAAGGAAGGCTCTCCCGTAGGTCAGCCACCGCAGTCGAAGGCGAATGACACGGCCAACACCAAGGCATTGTCAACATCCAAGAGTATTCCGGAATTGTGCCTGACAGGAAAGCGCTGCGTATTCCGTCAGGCACGCCTTACGCAGTCGCTCCGGACTTCGATTGTGCGCTCGCTTGATCGAAGCAGTTTCCTTTGGCGGCGGCGACTGACCTACGGGGCGGCTGCTGCGACGAAATCGCGCTGCCATGCCTACCGCTGGAATGCTGTCCCGCCTCGCGCTAAGATAGTCGCTTCCTCGCCCGCCACCCGCCGCACTCGGAGTTGTCATGTCCCTCAATAAGTACAGCGCCCGCATCACCCAGCCGAAGAGCCAGGGCGCCTCCCAGGCCATGCTGTACGGCACCGGCCTGACCGAAGCCGACATGCAGAAGGCCCAGATCGGCATCGCCAGCGTCTGGTACGAGGGCAACACCTGCAACATGCACCTCAACGACCTGGCGATGAAGGTCAAAGAGGGGGTCGTGGCGGCCGATCTCGTCGGGATGCGGTTCAACACCATCGGCGTCTCGGACGGCATCTCGATGGGCACCGATGGGATGAGCTATTCGCTCCCCTCGCGCGACTTGATCGCCGATTCCATCGAAACGGTCTGCTCGGCTCAGTGGTACGACGGCTGCGTCGTGCTGCCCGGCTGCGACAAGAACATGCCCGGCTGCTTGATGGCCTTGGGGCGGCTGAATCGCCCCGGCCTGATGGTCTACGGCGGCACGATCAAGCCGGGTCACCTGGGTGCCGAGGCCCTCGATATCGTCTCGGCGTTTCAGTGTTACGGGCAGTTCCTCTCGAATCAGATCGACGACAAGGTTAGGAAAGAAATCGTCGCCAAGAGCTGCCCCGGCGCCGGCGCCTGCGGCGGCATGTATACGGCCAACACGATGGCCTCCGCGATCGAAGCGATGGGCATGACGCTGCCGTACAGCTCGTCGATTCCGGCCGTGGACCCGGCCAAGGCGGACGAATGCGTCCGCGCCGGCAAGGCGATGCGGCTGCTCCTGGAGCGCGATATCAAGCCGCGCGACATCATGACCCGGGCGGCGTTCAAAAACTCCATGGTGATCGTGATGGCGCTCGGCGGTTCGACCAACGCCGTGCTGCACCTGATCGCCATGGCCAAGGCGGTCAACGTACCGCTTTCCATCGACGATTTCCAGAAAGTCAGCGACAAGGTGCCGTTTATTGCCGATTTGAAGCCCAGTGGACGCTTTGTCCAGGAAGACCTGCACAACGTCGGTGGCACCCCGGCGGTGATGAAGTACCTGCTCGAAAAAGGCCTGCTCGACGGCAGTTGCCTGACGGTGACCGGCCGCACCGTGGCGGAAAACCTGGCAGAACTGCCGGGCCTGAAATCTGGGCAAGAGGTAATTCACACGCTGGAAAAACCGATCAAGTCGACCGGACACATCCAGATTCTCCGCGGCAACCTGGCCCCGGAAGGCGCCGTGGCCAAAATCACCGGCAAGGAAGGGCTGGCGTTCTCCGGGACGGCGAAGGTTTACGACTCCGAAGAAGACATGCTTCACGCCCTGGAACGTAAGGAAATCGTCAAAGGGGACGTGGTGATCATCCGCTACGAAGGGCCGAAGGGGGGCCCCGGCATGCCGGAAATGTTGACCCCCACTTCGGCAATCATGGGGGCCGGCCTCGGTAAAGACGTGGCGCTAATGACGGACGGCCGCTTTTCCGGCGGTTCGCACGGCTTTATCGTCGGCCACGTCACGCCGGAAGCCCAGGAAGGGGGACCAATCGCCCTGGTTCGGAACGGCGATAAGATCACGCTGGACGCCTCGCGAAACGCGATTGAAGTCGCGATCAGCGAGCAAGAAATGAACGACCGGCGCAAGGCCTGGAAGGCCCCGCCCCTCAAAGCAACCCGGGGCGTACTGGCCAAGTACATCCGGTTCGTAAAGAGCGCGAGCGAAGGGTGCGTGACCGACGAGTAGGAGGCCGCACTAGCACAATTACGCGATTTCGCTCGTTAAGCCCAGGGAAGGCCACCCCAGTCTATCGCAGATAGATAGGACTTCGAGGGCCTTCCCTGGGCTTGGCGCGATCGACCATTTTTCCTTGGTTCGAGAACCGCCTTTCCCCCTTCCGCTGGCGGCGAGCGGCCCTATAATCATGGATTCTTCAAAACCCAACTGGCTTGCCACGGACGCAGCGACAATGCCAAAACAGAAAACACATAAGGGCGCCAAGAAGCGGTTCCGGGCAACCGGCACCGGCAAGATCAAGCATCGTCAATGCGGCACGAGCCACTTGGCGACGGCGATGAGCGCCAAGCGCAAGCGCAACCTCCGCGGCACCTCCGTCCTCGACAAAATGGACGCCGACCGCGTGCTGGAAATGCTCAAGGGAAACAGCTACTAAGGGAATGACGAAGTTCGAAATCCGAATGACGAACGCTCCGGCCTTCGAAATTCAGATTTCAGATTTGATTCGTCATTCCGATTTAGAAATTCGACATTCGCCCCTAAGGGGGCGCAGGAAGACGTTAAGGAAAGACCATGCGTACCAAAAAGGGCGCCGCTCGCAACCAAGCCAAGAAGCGGCTGTTCAAGAAGGTGAAGGGATTCGTCGGCGGCCGTCGGAAGCTGCTGCGTACCGCGAAGGAAACCTTGCTCCGGGCTGGCGCGTACGCCTATCGCGATCGCCGCAACCGCAAGCGCGAGTTCCGCCGGCTCTGGATCGTCCGCATCAACGCGGCCGTGAAGATGCGCGGTCTCCGCTACAGCGAGTTCATCGCCGGACTGCACCGCGCCAACATCGGTCTGGATCGTAAGTCCTTGTCCGAAATGGCCATCCACGACGCCCCGGCGTTCGACAAGGTCGTCGAAATGGTCAAAGGCGCGCTGCTGCAAAACGCGGCCTAAGTCCGTCGTTGGAACATCCCAACACTAGCCCGTTGCGCAAGCGAGGGAGAGCGGACGTTGCTTGCCGCTGGAGATGAAACTCTCCGTTGCGCCGCGTCGGAGCAACCGAGAGTTCGATCACTTCCGGTAAGCGTCGTCAACTCTCCCTCGCTTGCGCAACGGGCTAGTGTTGATGGACTACCCCATCTGGCACTGGTGTTCGCCGTGGCCCTGGCCAACTTCCTCGCCGAACTTGAAACGCTTGTCGCGGACGCCTCGCGTGCTTTTTCCGAGGCCGACGGCGCTGTGACGCTCGAAGCCGCGCGAATCGAGTTCCTCGGCGCAAAGAGCGGTCGCATCAAGGACGCCCAAAAGGGACTCGGCGCGGTCGATAAAGCCGACAAGCCAGCGGCCGGCAAACATTTCAACGACGCTAAGCAGGCCATCGAAGCGGCCTTCACGAGCGCTCAAGAGCGCAACTCTGCGCAGGGGAGCACAGAGCCGGGCCTGGCGCCAATCGACCTGACGCTGCCGGGCCGTCCGTTGCGTCTCGGTCGCCTGCATCCGCTCACGCAGACGATCGAGGAATTGAAAGAAATCCTTGGCCGGCTCGGGTTCAACGTCGCCGACGGGCCGGAGATCGAGGACGAGCGGCATAACTTCGAAGCGTTGAACATTCCGGCCTCGCACCCCGCGCGCGATCCGCTGGAGAACTTCTATCTCGCCACGGCCGAGCGCGGCGCCGGCGGGCCGTTGTTGTTGCGCAGCCAGACGAGCACGGTGCAGATTCGTGTCATGGAGGCCACGCAGCCGCCGGTACGGATCATCTCGCTGGGGCGCGTCTATCGGCCCGACACGGCCGATGACACGCACTACCCGATGTTCCATCAGATCGAAGGGCTGCTGGTCGATCGCAAAGTGACGATGGCCGATCTCAAGAGCACGCTCCGATTGTTCGCAGCGGCTTACTTCGGCGGCGACGTGCATATCCGTTTCCGCCCGTCATTCTTCCCGTTCACCGAGCCGAGCGTGGAAGTCGACATGAGCTGGCACGATCGTTGGATCGAAATGGGTGGCGCCGGCATGGTCGACCCGCACGTACTGCAGGCGGTTGGCTACGATCCCGAAGAATACACCGGCTTCGCCTTCGGGCTCGGCGTAGAACGCGTCTGCGCCCGACGCCATCAAGTCACCGACATCCGCGAGTTCTACAAAAACGACGTCCGCTTCCTGCGGCAGTTCTGACGGAACGAAGTAGGTGGAGTAGTTAGTAGGTGGAGTAGGTGAGGATGGTTTGCTTTCCAATACTGAAAACTGAAAACTGAAAACTGAAAACTTCAAACTAACCCCGCCCCATGCTGATCTCCTGGAACTGGCTCGCTGATTACGTTGCGCTGGAGATGCCGGCCGAGGAATTGGCGCGCCGGTTGATGATGGCGGGCTTGAATCACGAGTCGACGACTAAGGTCGGCGACGACGTGGCGATCGACTTGGAAGTGACGAGCAATCGGCCCGATTGTTTGGGGCATGTCGGGATCGCCCGGGAAGTCGGCGTGATCTTCGGGCTGCCTTGGAGAATCAAGGAGTCCAAACCGCGCGAGGGACGCACGCCCGTCGCGGAATTAGCGCAAGTCCGGATCGATTGCCCCGATCTCTGCCCGCGCTACACCGCGCGGGTCGTACGCGGCGTCAAGATTGGTCCGAGTCCCGCCTGGCTCGTCAAACGCCTGGCGACGCTCGGCGTGGCGGCGATCAACAACGTCGTCGATATCACGAATTACGTCCTGTTCGAATGCGGGCAGCCGCTGCATGCCTTCGATCTGTCGCGGCTCAGAGGCCGGCAGATTATCGTCCGCCGCGCGAAAGCCGGTGAGAAGTTTCAAGCGATCAATCACCAGGCGTACGATCTCACCGGCGAAATGTGCGTCATCGCCGACGCCGAGACTGCCGTGGCATTGGGCGGCGTGATGGGCGGCGCGGATTCCGAAGTCTCCGCATCGACCACCGACCTGCTGATCGAGGCCGCCGAGTTCTTGCCCGGTTCCATTCGCAATACCGCCCGAGCGCTCAATCTGCGCAGCGATTCGTCATACCGATTCGAGCGCGGCGTCGATCCGGAGGGCATCGACTGGGCTAGCCGCCGGGCGTGCGAGTTGATCCTCGACCTGGCCGGTGGAGAACTAGCCGCGGGCGTCATCGATGTCGGACCTGCACGGCCACCGCGCGAGCCGGTCGTGTTGCGACTCAACCAATTGCCGCGCATTTTGGGAATCGACGTTCCGGCTGAACAGGTACGAGCCATCTTGAGCTCGCTCGGTTGCGCTGCGCAAAGTGCGGACGCCTCCAAGATTGCCGTCGTCCCACCGTCGTGGCGGCGCGATCTGACGCGCGAGATCGATCTCGTCGAAGAAGTCGCGCGGATTCATGGCTACGACAAGATTCCCGAAGACGTCAGCGTGCCGATGGCCCGGTCGGCGCGGAGCGACGAGGACCGCGTGCTGTCGCGCGTGCGCCACGTGCTCACTGCGGCCGGCTTTGATGAGGCTTACACGCTGAGCGCCGTCGAACCCGGCATCTCCGCCGCGTATAGCCCTTGGACCGACGCCGCGCCGCTCATTTCGCAAATGCCGATCCTGCGCGGCGCGAATCAATTGCGGCGCAGCCTGATTCCTAGCTTGCTCGTCGCGCGGCGCACCAACGAGAGCCTCTCGAATCCGGTGATTGAGTTGTTCGAGATCGCCAAAGTCTATTTGCCGCGCCCCGGTCAACTGCCGAGCGAGGAACGACTGATCGGCATTACCTCCGGCGGCGGCTATCACGAGCTAAAAGGCGTCATCGAGGCGCTCGTTCGCGAGTTGCATCCCACGTTAACGGTCGAAGTTGCGCCGGCCGAGCACGAGTTGTTCGCCAAGGGGCGCTACGCGCGGCTCTCGATCGCGGGCGAAACGCTTGGTTACGTCGGCGAAGTCAGCTCCGCGGGGCAGAAGAAGTTCGACCTGCGGGGCGGCGCGACGGCTGCGGAATTGCAACTCTCGCTGCTGACGAAGCTGGCGAACTTGATCCCCACTTATGTCAAGCAGCCGCAACATCCGGCGATCGAGCGCGACTTGAATCTCGTCGTCGACGAATCGACCCAATGGTCGGACGTGGCGGCCACGGCCAGTGCTGCGGCGGGACCGTTGTTGGAAACAATCGCCTACCGCGATACGTACCGACACGCCGAACGCCTCGGCGCCGACAAGAAGAGCTTGCTGCTCACCATCACTCTGCGAGACCCCGACGCCACGCTCACCAGCCAGGCGGCCGATCAAGTCTGTGAGCAAATCGTCGCCGCCTGTGCCAAGCAGCTTGGCGCGGAGCTCCGCGGCGTGGAAAAATAGCACCGCGCGAAGCGGAATTGTCCGGTCGACGGTGCTCGCCAGAGTCACCGGCCCGTAGCGTCTCGGCTACAGCGCCTTGCTGTCAATCGCGTAGTCTTCGAAGTTATCGTAATCGTAGAACAGCTTGCCGACTTGGCGCGCCAGGACGCCGACGAATTCGCGGCGGAATTGTTGCGGCGGCTTGCTGTCGCGGGCGATGGGGGCGTTCGGCGGATACTTCACCTGCAGCATCTTCTCGTAAATCGCCTTGCCGCGTTCGTTCATGTCGTAGACCGTGATCGAGATGGCGGCCGTGCCCTGATAAAGCGTCTGGCCAGCGTAGATGTGGAAGGTCTCCAGATCGACGCCGACGATCATGTCGGCCTCGAGGGCCTCGCCGACCTCGGTGTATTCCTGCCAAGTGTGCTCGTCGGTCCATTCATCGACGTCGCGGTAGTCCACGACTTCAATTTTCTTGACGTTGGTGTCGAGCAATTCGCCGATCGCGATTGCCAATTCCTTGCTGCCGACGGCGCCGTCGCTGAATTCCATCTCGGCCGGCGGGCGGCAGACCACGACCACGCGTTGCCCTTTGAGCGCGGTACACTCGGCCATGCGGTTGGTCCCTTTCATCAGCCACATGGCGCCCGCGATCCAGTTCGCGCAGCCAGCGGCGGCAAAGGTCGGCAACAGCATCGCCACGAGCAGCGCCCAGCTCCATGCCGCGCGCGAAGTAGTCCGTCGTTCCATCGATCGGCCCCACGAAAAAAGTATCAGCGAAGCATGACGCGCAATGAACATCCCTGTTCAAACTGCGTCATGCATACTTCCGCCTTCGTTACCGCCAAACTCTCGCATACCAGTCGATCAGCGTGACGCCCACGATGATCACCGATACTGTGGCCAGCAGCCGATCACCCGGCGCTCCCCACAGCCAGCGGCCGCGTAGTCCCGAGACCAAGGCCCAGGGACCGGCCACCGCCGCCGTGATCGCCAGCAGCAATCCGCCCGCGTTTGCCTGACACGCCGCGATGAACCTGCCTTGCGTGGCCAGGCTCCACGACGTCGTCATGCCGCACGACGGACAGCGCATGCCGAAGTACCACACGATGGTGCAAGGCGGCAGTCCCAACTGTTGATGCGTCCCCAACCCGGCGGCGTTCGGCGTCAACCGGCTCGCCACCACTAAGGGAATCAGCATCGCCAGGGCCAGTAGCATCAACGTCACGCGCCAACGCGCCGGTAATCGAGCGGGTTCACGCGCCAAGGGTTCCACGGCCACCTACACATCGCGGGCGGAGAATACAAAGGGGTGGAAAACGCGGCAAGGCCGGTTTGGGGACGGTGCATGCTGCCAAGCAAACAACCCGGAGCCGTTTGAAATCGAACTATGGGGTGCCACTGGCGGCTGGTCCGCCAGTGCTAGCTGCGATGATTCACTGGCGGACAAGCCGCCAGTGGCACCCGAAAACGATGACCTCATACAGTGATCAGAATAGCCGACTCTGGCCGTCCGCGTCAGGAACCGTTAGCCCCAAATGCTCGTACGCCGCCGGCGTGACGCGCCGTCCGCGCGGAGTGCGGATCACCAACTCCGAACGCAGCAAGTACGGCTCCACTTCGTCGACCAGCGTATCCGGCGCCACGTTCATCGTGTGAGCGATCGCTTCCATGCCGGCCGGACCGCCATGAAAGACGCGGATGATCGTCTCCAAATAGCGACGGTCCTGCCGATCGAGGCCCCGCGGATCAACGCCGCCCATATCGAGGGCCGCCTGAGCGAGGTGGAGATTCACCTTGCCGTCGGCCTTGCTCGTGGCATAGTCGCGGACCCAGCGGAGACGATTGTTGGCGACTCGGGGCGTACCCCGGCTCCGTTCGGCGATCTCGCGCGTCGCTTCCGGCGCGATTTCCGATTGCAGTCGCACGGCGTTGCGGCGAATGATTTCGGCCAATTCGTCGACGGTGTAAAAGTCGAGATGTTCCCGAATCACAAACCGGTCCCGCAATGGCGCGGAGAGCATGCCACTCCGCGTCGTGGCGCCGATCAAAGTGAACCGCTTGAGCGGCATATTGATCGTCCGGGCGTTCATCCCCTCGCCCAGCACGATATCGATCCGAAAATCTTCCATCGCCGGATACATGAATTCCTCGACCGCCTTCGGCAGCCGGTGAATCTCGTCGATGAATAGGACGGAGCCTTCCTCCAGGTTCGTCAGATAAGGCAGCAAGTCTTTGGGAGCGGCCAAGGCGGCGCCGCTCGCCATTTGCAGCGGCACCCCCATCTCCGTCGGCAACACCGAGGCAAAGGTCGTTTTGCCCAGCCCGGGCGGCCCGTCGAAGAGAATATGGCCGAGCGGCTCACTCCGCTTCTGCGCGGCATCCAGCGCGATCTCCAGCCGCGCGTAAACCTCGCGCTGCCCGACCATGTCGCGCATCCGCGTGGGGCGCAGCGAACGATCGAATTCGTCCACGGCGACAACGGCCGTGCTGCTGGCGGCCGCACTCCCTCCAAGGATTGTCTCCCGCGCCATGGCCGATCATCCGATGTGAACAAGCGTCAACCGCGTCAATATACCCAGCATCGGCCATTTCGACGACCCACATCAGCGCTCGCTACTGCGGCGGGCTCGCCATGTACGCGAACAGGTCGACAATCTCCTCCCGGGTCAGCGTGTTGAACAACCCGTCCGGCATCGCGGATTGCTTGGCCGGAGCCATTTCGGCGATGTCTTCCTTGGCGATCACGTTTTTCTTGGCTTGGTTGTCCAGCACCACGATGGTCGTGCCGCCTTGCTCGGCGACGATGCCGGTGTAAGTCAGGCCGTCCTTGGTCTGCACGGTTTTCGCCGCGTACTGGTCGGAGATCACCTGCGAGGGGAACAGCACCGATTCAACAATTTCCTTCTTGTGGAACCGTTGGCTGATCGTCGTGAGGTCCGGCCCAAGGCTTTCGCCGCGGGCGCCGTAACGGTGGCATTTGATGCACGTCGCCTTCTCGAATACCACGGCCCCGCGCTCGGCGTCGCCGGGTTTCACATCCGCGCCAATTAGCAGCCCGATGAGATCTTCGTGGGTCCAACTCGAGCCGTCGCCGACGACCGGAGGTGCAGGATCCAATTCGTTCGGATACTTCTGGCGAAACCAATCCTGCCACTTGGCAAGCGCCGTGTTCCACGGTTCGTCGGCTGCGCTCGCATTCGCGCCGGTCCAATGCGCCAGGAGCGCCACGGCCAACTTGCCGCCTTGATCGCCCAGCCGCAGCCCGCAAAGGATCGCCTGCCGAATCGGTTCCGGCGCCTCGGGCTTGCGGGGCACTTGCGCGAGCTGCCCCAGAATGAAGCGCGCCGGTTCGCCTTCCGCAACCGCCATCCCGCGGACCAGCAGCGGCCAGTTCTCCCCCTCCGGCTCCACCGCGAGGCCCATCGCCAGAATTTGCCTTCGATCCGGTTCGCGTTCGAACAATTCGCGCAGATACTTCAAAGCTTCCGGCTGCTTGCTGGCCGACAACAGCGCCGCGATGCCGGTGCGGAAGCGCATTACGGCGATTTCGCGGGTGCGCGGCGCGAGCTTGCCGTCCAATTGCATCAGCTTCTCGACCATCGACCTGTCCGGCACGCCCAGTGTCCGCAATGCATCCGTCGCGGCACTAGGGGCCTTGTCCGCATATTCAAGAATCTCCAACCGCGCCGCCGGCGCCAGTCGCGTTACGAACTCGCGCGTGACGGTGTCGATATAACTCTCCAAATCCTGCCCGCCGGACTGAAAGCGCGCGAACTCCAAGAACTCCAGCAGCGCCTGCCGCTCGGCCGGTTGCCACTTATCCGCCACGAACACGGCAAACAGCGCCGTTTGCAGCCGGTCTTCCAGCGGCGCTGAAGATTGAATCTGTTGCAACGCCCGCGGCGCCAACGTCGGCTCCTGCAAGTAGCCCAACAGCCGGATCAACTCGCGATTGGCGATCGGATCTTTGGCCGGATACCCTCCGTTCAACAGCGCCGCGATCTCCGGCGCTTGATCCCGGCGCAATCCGCTGCGATGCAGCGCCACCTCCACGAGCCGCAGGAGATCGAGGCGATCCACCTCGCTCAGGTCTTTTTTCATCCAATCAGCGGCGCCCAGCAAGACGAGCGTCATCGAAGACGCGCTGCGACTGGTGCGAAGGACGGCGAGCGCGCCTTCCAGAAAGGCCCGTGGCTGCTTCGCTTCGAGCGCCGCTGCTTGCCACGTTTGCGGCGGTTGCCGTTCCATGAGTCTTCCAGCCGCCCACCGTACGTAACGATCCGCGTCCGCCAAGAGCGGAATCACCTTCGCCGCATCGACCGCCACATTGCGTTCCATCAACGCTTCGCAGGCCTTGCGGCGCACCATGGCCTCGGAGTCGCGCAGCATTTCAGTCAAGCGCGCATCTCCCGCCGCATCGCCGTAGATGCCGAGGAACATCGCGGACTTTTCCCGCACTTCAGGAACTCCATCCGCGGACAACTTCAACAGTCCGGCCGTTGTGTGCGCAGGACCGACCAGGTGCATCAAATCCAGCGCGCGCGCGCGATCCACGGGAGAATGCGTCGCGCTGGCGACGACCGCCGCGAGTTGAGAATCCCACTGCGCGCCCATCCGCTCCTTGAGCCCGGCAATGGCGTTTCTGGCCCAGGCGCTCTGCAGTTGCGGCTGCCGGATCGCTTGCATGATGCCCGGCTCCACCAACGGTACGAGCGACGGCCGCAATGCGACGACGCGATAGACGCCTCCTTCGGTGCCGCGCCCGCCGGTCGAAAAATACAGCCAGCCGTCCGGACCGACGGCGATGTCGGTGACATTCAACGGGCGGCCCTCGAGAAACGTCTCTTCCTCGGCTCGATAATGCGCCCCATCGCGTTCCACATGCAGAGCCAGAATCCTTCCACGCGACCAATCACAAGCAAACACCGCGCCATGGTAACGAAGTGGAAAACGGACGTGATCGTAAACCTCCACGCCCGACGGCGAGCCGCGCCCAAGGTCGATCACGGACGGCAGTGAATCAAAAAAGTAAGCCGGCCAGTTGCCCCAACCTGCCCGCCAACCGAACTCCGCCGCGGACACGCAGAGACACATTCGCGTGGGCCGATACCAGGGCAGGCCGATGTCCAGCTCCGTGTCGGAATCGACCGTGAACAGGTCGCCCGATTGATTGAACGCCATGTCGTAGGCGTTGCGAAACCCGCCGCAATAAACCTCGACGTTCTGACCTTCCGTGTCGGTTCGCAAGATCACGCCGCCTGGCGCCGTGATGCCGGCGGAATTGCCCGTCGCGACGTCGAAACGCTTCGGCGCGAGGTCTCCTTCGTAGAAGTATCGGTAGGGACTCGTCGCCTTGTAACGCACCTCGGCCGCATTCAGGTTACCAACCATCAAGTAGATGCGGCCGTCCGGCCCCAGCACGGGTGCGTGCGGACCATGCTCGCTGCGCGGCTTCTGAAAGCGAAACAGCAGTTTGAGTTGATCTGCTTTGCGATCGCCGTTCGTGTCTTGCAACAAATAGAAGCCAATCCCATTCGGTCCATCACCGACGGCATACAGCTTCCCATTCAGCGCCAACAGGCCCTGGCAATCGTTCACCTGGTCGCTGAATACTTCGGCGATGTCGAATGCGCCGTCGTTGTTTGCGTCGCGAATCAACAAGATCGGCCCGCGCTCGCGCGACGCCAGGATTTCTCCGTATTCATTGAATGTCATCGCGATCAGCGAGCCCGTTTCCGCCGGCGGCGCGACGCGCTCCACGCGAAACTCTGGCGACAAAGTGAAGCGCCCGCTCGCCTTGCCATCCTGGGTGCGCAATTTGTCACCCCACGGCTGCGCGCCGCCAAGTTCGCCCAAACTCACTGCGGGTTGCCAGGCCCGATCGTCGAAGCGCGAACGCTCCCAACCGGCGGTCTCTTTCGTGCTCACACGCCAGCTGGGGTCGGTCGAATGGGAAACGTCCGTGTTCCCTTCGTTGCGGACGGTCACGCGCGCTACCAGCCCCGCCGGACCGCCGTCGTCGTTGCTGGCCTTGATCGCCAGCACGTTGCGCCCCTTCACCAGCCGCGACAGCAGGTCGAAGCGCTCCAGCGTTTCCCAGCCGCTCCCGTCACCGACACGCACGCCGTTAAGATACAGCTCGTAACTCCCGTCGGCGGTGATTTCGATCGTGCCCGCTTCCGGCTTGGGCAGCGTAAACTCCTGACGGAAATAGCAAACCTTGACCTGCGAAGGATTCGGCGAGCCCCAAATCCATTGGGCCTCGCCCGTTTGGGCAGCACTTTGGCCCGCACCCAGCATCCATTGCACCGCGCACCAAGCCGCGGCCAAACGAAGCGTTCCACGCCAATTATTCATATCGCTGTGCCGCCCAGGAGGAGAATCCCGCACTCCGCAACCGCGGGAATCCGGTCAACATATCATTCCCAGGCAAAACCGGACAACCGCGACCCAAGCCCGGCCGAGGCGCCTTAGCCGTTAGACGAGGTCCCGCATGCTCGTCAGCCCGATCGGCTCGCGGCACATGAACGGCTCTCCGTATTGCTTGCCAATCGACCAGCCCCAGTATGCCGCCTGATCTCGCAAGCGGTCGACAAACGTCGGCGGTTCGCTCGGACGCCCCTCGATGAACTGGCTATGAAAACACTCGATGGCGCGGCGTTTGGCGTCCCAAAAAGGGCTGATATCCAACACGAAATCAGGCTTCAGCAGCACTTTGAGATGTACGCAGGAGTAGTGAATGACCCGCTCCGGGTGGCATGGCTCGCCGGGCAAATCGGACTTCGTCAGCTTCGACCAGAACCGTGCGGCCTCGATGAGCTCCGTCGCCGCGAGGTGATCCGGATGCGCGTCGACCCAATAGGGCGCCAGCAACCACTTCGGCCGCTGTTGCCGGATCAGACCGGCCAGTTTGGCTCTGGCCTCCAGCGTGTGTTCCAGACTCCGGTTGGGCAATCCGAGGTTGCCGCGCCAGTCCAATCCCAGGATTTCGGTCGCCGCGGCAGTTTCCCGAGCGCGGATCTCCAGACTGCCATGCGGCGTGGGCTCGCCGCTCGTGAGATCCAGCACGCCGACCCGTTTTCCTTCGGCCTTCCAGCGCAAAATCGCGCCGCCGCAACCAAGCTCAGCGTCGTCCGGATGCGGGGCAATCACGAGGATGTCGAGCATGGGCAGCAACCAGGAGTCGGGAAACGAGAAGCTATGAATTAGAAGCGAACCGTCGTCGTCGGGTCACATCGAGCGCTACGTCTAAGCCCAGGGAAGGCCCTCAAAAACCTCTCCATCTCCCTCGATCTCAGGAGGCCTTCCCTGGGTCCGGAGCGCAACGCCACGTCAGCTCCCGTTATAATCCTCGCTCGCCATGACGTTCGTCAACACGTGGGGAGCAGTCGGATGAGTTTTGGATTTGGAATCGTCGGCGTCGGGATGATCGCCAAGTTTCACGCCCGGGCGATTGCCGACGTGCGTGGCGCGAAACTAGTGGGCTGCTATGGGCGTCGCCCCGAGGCGGCCAAAGCCTTCGCCGCGGAGCAGGGTTGCGAAGCATTCGCGTCGCTCGACGCGATGCTGGCGAATCCGCAACTCGACGTTGTCACAATTTGCACCCCCAGCGGCGCGCACTTGGAGCCGGCCGTTCAGGCCGCCAAAGCAGGCAAGCATGTGATCGTGGAAAAGCCGCTGGAGATCACGCTGCGGCGCTGCGATCGCATCATCGACGCCTGCGATCGACAGGGCGTACGGCTGGCGACCATCTTCCCCTCGCGTTTTCACGACAGCAGCCGCACGCTCAAAGCGGCGGTCGACGCCGAACGTTTTGGTCGCCTGACGTTGGGCGATGCCTATGTGAAGTGGTATCGCTCGCAGGCCTACTACGACAGCGGCGCCTGGCGCGGCACCTGGGAGCTCGACGGCGGCGGCGCGTTGATGAATCAGGCCATCCATAACATCGATCTACTGCAATGGCTGATGGGTCCCGTGGCCGAGGTCCAGGCGCAGACCGCGCTCTTGGCACACGATCGGATTGCCGTCGAAGACACCGCCGTGGCGGCCTTGCGCTTTACCAACGGCGCGTTGGGCGTGATCGAGGCCACGACATCGGTCTATCCCGGCTATCTCAAACGCCTGGAAATCCACGGCAACGCGGGTTCCGCTGCGATGGAAGAGGAAGATATCGTCCGCTGGGACTTCGCCAAGAAGCAGAAGCGTGACGAAGCCATTCAGGCGGCCATGCAACGCTCGAAAAGCACCGGTGGCGGCGCGGCCGATCCCAAGGCCATCGGCCATCACGGCCATACGCGGCAGTTTCAGGATTTCGTCGACGCCCTTAAGAAAGATCGTCCCTTGGCCGTGGACGGGCGCGAAGGACGCAAAGCGGTGGAGATTATCCTGGCGATCTACAAATCGGCGGAAACCGGCAAGGCAGTGAAGCTGCCGTTGCAGGGGGACCCGGTGTTGAAGCGGAGGAAGGGAGAGAAATAAAGGAGTAGGAGTAGGAGTAGGAGTAGGAGTAGGAGTAGGAGTAGGAGTAGGAGTAGGAGTAGGAGTAGGAGTAGGAGTAGGAGTAGGAG
>JAWXBP010000007.1 GCA_034440135.1 Planctomycetia bacterium | reverse complement strand
GGCGATCTGTTGACGCTCGCCCACACGCTGACCGGCACGAACGCCACCTACACGAATAGTTTCACCAAGGCCCATCAGCTCGCATACGAAGGTGTGTCGAATGCCGCCTGGCAGTATCTGCCGGCGGTGTTCGAGACGACGAGTTACAGCCCCGCCAACACCCTCAACCAATATGTCGCCGTAACCAAAGGCGCCGCCCCCACGGTCACGCTGCAATACGACGCCAACGGCAATCTGACCGGCGACGGCACTTGGGTCTACACCTACGATGCGGAGAACAGGTTGAGATCGGCGAACACCACGAGCGCCACCAATAGCTACGCCTACGATCCGCTGGGGCGCCGTCAGGCGAAAACCGTCGGCAGCATCGTCACGAGTTTCCTCTCCGACGGCGACGAAGAGATCGCCGAGTACGACGGCGCGGGCACGCTTCTCAGGCGCTATGTCCCCGGACCGGGCACCGATCAACCGATCGCGATGGTGACGCCAAGCGGTGGCTCAAACACCCACGCCTACTTCCACGCCAACCGCCAGGGCTCGACGGTCGCGATGTCCAACGACGCGGGCACTATGAGCGAAGGTCCCTACACTTACGACGCCTATGGTAACGGGGCGCCACTCGTCGGTGTGCCATTCAAATACACGGGCCGCAGGTTGGATCACGAGACGGGGCTCTACTACTACCGGGCACGGTACTACAGCGCGAGCTTGGGGAGGTTCTTGCAGACGGACCCGGTGGGATACGGGGATCAGATGAACCTCTATGGGTATGTGGGAAACGATCCGCTGAATGCGAGCGATCCGAGTGGTGAGGCGGTTGAATGTGACACAAAAGGGAAGAATTGCGTCGAAACCGTCGTCGAAACGGTGACCGTAGTTGGTACTCGCCCTTCAAAGCCTGAGGAGAAAGAACCCTCAGTCACCGAGCAACAGGAAGCGCAAGGAAAGAGAGCAAACAACGCTTCGAGCGCAAATGCAGCAATCATTGGAACGATGCTCTGGAACTATCATCCCGCTGGTGGAGGCTGGCGGGCTAAAGTCGTTCGTATTGGTGCCAAAGTGTTAACCACTGCTGTCGTGGTGAAAGGCATTTGGGATATAGTTTATCCGGTAAACATCCAAGACCTTGTCCCGGTCGGAAGCAACGCTGGAGCCGACGAGGCCGCGAGGGGAGCTGGCTTTAAACGAGGGGAGCTGGCTTTAAAGATGCGCACGATGCAAAAAAGAGTAGAGGCGGCAGCAAAGTCGACATCTACAGGGACAGGAAAACAGGCAAATTCTATATATGGGATGGTAAGAAAAACTCTGAACCGGAGCCGTTATAGATGACATCGAAATTCCGGAGGGGAATATTCCTTTCAATTTACAAATTCGACGCTCACATCGACTGGACAAGATTCAAAATGAAGGACATTGAAGTCGATTTTGCAAAAAAAGGAGAAGTTGATCGGAGCGGAAGAAAGGATTGGACAAACAATAGCGCGGACTTGCGTTATTCGGGCGATTTACCCGACAAGTACGATGACCGAATCCGGTTGCTGATTGACGCCATTGGCGGGGAAATTGTTCTGAGTGAACTAATTAGCCTGCACAGCCCGAAAGACGTTTTTATTCTATTGGAAATCCCAGCGAAATCTTCTAGCAAGAACGAGGAGGGGTACATCTCGCATGAAATGCTTAAGTTGCTAGTTCAATTAGAAATCGAACTGCACTTTTGGTATGTCTGACGATTGTCCTGTCTCTGTCCCGTTCGAATATCAAAACGCATAAAACCCGCCGCTTGAAGCTTGCCTTGACCGCCGAATAAGTGGGATCAGTGTAGAGTTCTTTGATGATCGTACGTTCTGGGGCCACTGGATCGAAGACCATTCGAAACGGCGAAAGCGGCGGACGAATGGGCAAAGATTCTGGGTTGGCGAGAGGTGCATGGGGTGCCACGACCAAGGGGCCAAAAAGTCTATCAGGACCCCCTAAGCGGGCACTATTTCACGAGAGACGTTGACGTCAGAGGTGGCCTCACAAATCTGCACAGATCTATAAGTGGATTTTCTGCCTGACAGCGCCAACTCCACGCGGGGAAACGAACTTCATCTCGACGAATGGCTGCGCGCAGAAAAAAATAGAGCAACGCGAAGAGGGAGTGTCCGCTAGGCCCTCACGTCTCTGGCCACCCGTCCGTTATTCTGGCATTTGTGGACGGTTCTTCCTCGCTTCGCATTGGTCCAGTCTTCGATAGATGCCGGATTGAACCGCCGGGCACTTACGGAGCAACCAATGAACGACTTCAATAAACTCAACAGAATGTACCGCATAAGCGACTTGCCTCGCTTTGTCGGCATGCATCGCACGCAGATCGGTGAACTTGTCAAAGCTGGGCAGTTTCCAAAACCTGTAGCCGTAGGAAACAGCAAACGCGCAATCGCGCCGTTGACACTGGACCTTCCACACAAGATGAGGCGCTATGGGCGCCTGAAGAAGCTCGAGCTATGGACGAAGGAAGACTGGGCCGTCGCCACGCCACGACATGACCAGCGGCTGGTCAAAGCGCTCGTTCGAGCGCATGGCCTAATGGACAAAGTCCTCGCTGGCGAAGTCTCCACACTTGAGGATCTGGCAACGATGGCGGGCACAAACCGCAATGACGCGCGGGCGCAGTTGCGGCTTGCGCTGCTGGCACCCGACATCCAGCGGGCCATTTTGTCGGGCCATCAGCCGCAGGGGTTGAGCTTCAAGGCGCTCACGACTCTCGACCTTCCGGCCTCCTGGGCGGGCCAAAGACAGCGCTTGGGGCTGGCAGAACCCGCCAAACGGCCTCACGCCGCAAAGCCGAAATGCTCGTCCATCGCATCACGCCGGAGCACACAACCGTTTTGAGACCAAAGTGAGCTCGGCACCGATCTATGCTTTTGAGGTTTGGGTTCAGGCATGAGTTGTGGGCAGTTGATCCCTTCTGGAGAGGTCAAGAGAAACACACTGCGTTTGCCTGATTGGATGTGTTGTTCACTTGTGTATCATGCTGCGCATGAACCTGAATGACCTTCTTGCCGGCACCGGCATCGACACCAGCGAAGTGATTGTGTTTCGGCACCGGCCAAACGAGCCAGAGTTGAGAAAGGTGTTGCCCTGGCTCGCCGCGGAAAAGCCAGAGTTATTCAACGCCTATCAGCAAACTCACAGCAGTCGGGTTGAGAACGCAATGCGTGGTGCCAAATATGTGGCATCGTTCATTGGACATGAGCCGGCGAAAGCATTGTTTGTTGGTCTCTATTCAATCGGAGAGACGCGAACAGTGACGCGTGAAGAGTTTTGGGAAATTCCGGCGTACGCCGAACTCAAACCGTTCGGCATGAGAGGCTTTGCAGAGGAAGACGATCGGACTTCCGTCCTCTGGTTCGATCTCACGCGTACCGACTTCTATGAGCAATGGAAGGGTAAGCTGGTTGTTGGTTGGCCGCCGCCGGAGCGATCGTGGTGGCGGCGCGCCCACAAAAACGCCATTCCGGTACTCGCGATCCATGAGGAAAGCGTCCTCGATGCGGGAGTGCCCCAGTGGGATGAAATCAATCTGACGTGGGACGAACTTCGTGTTCTGCCGGCAAGCTGGCGGGCCAAGCTCTCCGAATGGCGTGCTATATACTACATCTTCGATACCTCTGCCGGGCGAGGCTACGTTGGCTCAGCCTATGGCGCAGACAACATTCTTGGCCGATGGATGAACTACGCAGCCTCCGGCCACGGAGGCAACCGCCTCCTTCGTCAGCGCAGTGCAGATCATTTCCAATTCAGCATCCTGCAACGCGTCTCCCCGGACATGCATGCGGAGGACATAATTCGAATTGAGAACTCTTGGAAATCTCGTTTGCATACGCGCGCGCCAAACGGGTTCAACGAAAACTAGCAAATGAAGACGGGTTGGAGTTGTTGCGCTTCTCATCCCTCGCGCCTGACATCCTGCGGGACACTCTATCGGACCACGAACCGCAGAGGCTAAGCATCAAACCGCTCACGGCTCTCGACCTCCCGGCCTCCTGGGCGGGCCAAAGACCGCGCTTGGGACTGGCAGAACCGGCCAAATAGCCCCGCACCCATTCTCAAAGTGCACGTCCATCAGATCACGCCAGAGCAGAAGGCCGAATTCGGCCCCAAAGAGGGCTCAGAGCCGGCGATCACCAATGCAGAATGAGGGCCTGAAAGGAGCAGCTGGCCCGGACTTTCGGGCCGTGTCGACCGGCGGAGCAGACCTCGAACGTCCGGGTGGCTGTGTGTGCAGTCACGACCTCACACCGCTCACCCCGATAACAGGGACAAATTCCCTGCAAACCCCCGAAATACAGGGAATTTTTACCGATTCAGACCGGAATCCGCATGTGAGACTTCAGATAGGTGAGAAAAATCAACGGGTTCTGAGCGATTTCCCTGCACATCGGAGCAGGGAATTTTCAAAAGGTCAGCAGGGAATTTTGCAAATTTGCAGGGACCGTTTCAAACACCTGTCAACGGCGGAGACAAAGTGTGCCAGAGGGCGGCGTAAAAGTGTACCAGTCGGGTTAAGAGAAAAGAGCCTTGCAGCTCTGGTTGAAGCGACTGGCGCGCTGTGACGCTGAGCCGCCCGGAGCGCCAAGCCGCGCTCGTCGCGCGCCTCCATCTGTTCGTGAACCGGGGCCGCATCACGACGGCTTAAGCCATCGATCAGCACGGCGCGTCGAATCTTGGCGTAGAGTTCCACTGTCAACATCCTTCCGGCCCTTCAATGCCCGTCATAGACATCAAATCGGCCTAGCAGGACCGGTACACTTTTGCTCCGCCTTCCATGGCCAGAAGCTGCCGGTTCAGTGGTACACTTTGTCAGCGCTGTTTATATTCCTGGCTAATCAGATGGATGGGATCGCAGCGATAAATCTCTTCACGGTCCCAACTGTGAACTATCGAGAGCTATACGCCCTCGCGATCATCGATCTGAAGCGAAGGCGTCTGGTTCTGCTGACGACAACGTCTCACCTAACCGCAGAATGGCTCGCTCAGCAGATCAACGAAGCCTTTCCATGGGACACGGCGCGACGGTATCTAATCCGAGACACCGACGCCAAGTTTGGACAGTTGTTCAAACGTCGGCTGAGCAGCTGTGGCATCCGAGACAGACCAGTCGCGCCTCGCAGTCCCTGGCAAAACGGATATGCAGAACGCGTCATTGGATCCATCCGACGAAAATGCCTGGACCACGTCATTGTATGGAATGTGTCCCATCTGCGTGCCGTACTTTCCGAATAGGAGAACTACTTCAACGGGAGTCGCACTCATCTTGCTCTGGAAAAGGATGCCCCCGATCCACGCCCGATGAGCCGCACCGGAAAAGTCATCGCCCTGCCCCACCTCGGAGGCCTTCACAATCGTTATGAAAGATGCGTCGGTGCGCAAGAATCTAATATTCGGTAGAGACAAGGGACAAGGGTCCGTTCGGCCGGATGTTGTCCGGCCCAAGACTTTAAGCCTAGAACGTTGAGCGAAAGTCCCAGTACTCTGGCCGAGCTTCGTAGTGCGCGTCGAATGCGTTCATGAAGCGACGACAAGCGAGGCCCGCCGTCCGCGCGAGAGCCCGCCCTCTGACCGCGTCCGAAAACGGCCGTTCAGCAAACGTTGCCCGGCAGGCTCACCCGTCGCACTTCTTCATATCGAGCCCGAATGCGAGCCCGCCCGCCGGCGCGCCGTCCACGGAGTCGAGCGTCATCGTGCCGGAGCTCGCGCCGCGCTTTGACTGCAGCGTCAGCGTCGCCGCGAAGTTGAGCACAGCCTCGTTGCCGCAGCCCATGCGCTTCAAGATGCCGCCCTTCAGCCGTTCGTTGAAAGTGAAATCGCCATCGTAAACGCCCTTGACGTCGCGGTGGAATCGGCGGCCGCGGTTACGTTCGCCAGAGCCGATGCCGTAGTTGACCTGCAGCTCCGCGCGCTGCTTATCGTCGAGATGCGCAAACCCGCGATAGTCAACTTGATACACACCCAGCGAATAACCCGCCGGCAGATGCAAGGGGATCTCGATCCCGCATGTCATGCGCGCAAAGCCGCCGTTCGCTTCCGTGCCGTTGACCGCGAAATTGTCGAACAGCACGCTGATCGCCCCGCCGTCTGGTGAGGTCACGATGTTGAACGTGCCAGCCGGGCAGCCCTGGCTTTCAACCACGCGCCCTCTCAGCGCGCGGACCTCTTTCTGTTTCTCGCGTCGCTCTCTGTCGTCTGAATCGGCGAACGCGCTCGACACGCCGGCGAGCGTCACAAGGCCAAGGGCGGCCAATCGTTTCATGGACATTGGAATTCTCCTCAAGTCGCATTCCACGATTGGCCGTGGCCTTGTCAGACTGGTTAGTCAACGTGCTTACGAGCAGCGGCGCAGCTGAACGTGGTAGATGATCCCAGCATTTACGTCTTCGGAGTCGACCGTGGCGCTGGCTTCACGGTTCGCAACCGTGTTGACGCGCAAACTTGCGTTCGTGCGCAGGTTCACGTCGACGCCGCATGGCGACCAGACAAGGCTTTCCGCCGAGAGCTGGTTGTTGATAAAGTAGTCGGACTCAAGCACGCCCCGGAACGAACGGCGGAACGAAGGTCCGCGCCCGCCGGCGAAGAAGTACTCAACGTTGAATTGCGATGTCGCGCCGGAGGGTAGGTGATTGAACCCGCGATAGTCGACCGAGAAAACTGAAATGCTGTAGCCGTTCGGCACATGCACCGGGATCGCGACGTTGCACGACTTGCGGTCGTAGGACCGTCCCGTGGTGCCGCCGGCGGCGACTTCATACTGGTCAAAAATCAAGCTGAGCGTTTTGAAGTCGGGGCTCAGCGTCGTCGAAACCGAACCGGCCGGACAGCCCGAGCCGCCATAACCGGGAATGCCCAAGGCAATATCGTCTGCGCGCGCGGGAACCGCCGCCAAAGCGCTCAGTGCAACCGCACCCATCAAGAAAGCTTTCATCTCACGAAACTCCTGTTTGAACTGATGACCACGAACGAATCGAGCGCGTGGGGGTCTGCGATCGCAGCCGTTCGATCGTGTAAGTAACGCGGGAGCCATGAGTTCGTTCCGAATGCGGCTTTCAGGCGAGGTTCAGAAACGAACGGAGTCCGGGAGCGGCACGCAGAAAATCGCCGGAATATGGGTCACGGTATGCGCTGCACCACGGCATGCAGTGCGGCAAATCTCTCGTTCACGAAAACGAGGCCATGGATTGCGGTGTTCTTAGGGAGAGACCGCCTGTTCAACCGCATCGAAATGACCTGATCCCTTAGAACGCAGTCGGGTTGCATGTAACCTTGAAGCGTGACCTGGGAGATTGTCATGTCGAGAAAGCGGTATAAGACGGAAGACATCGTTCGTCCCCTTTTGCGTCAGAGCCAATAGGGCGGACGATTTTACATCGGCGCGCGCCCGCGTTAGGGCGGCGCATCCACGCCGTCGTGAACGAACCCCGCCGCAACGTCGCTCTGAATCTCTTTGGCCTTGCTCATATCGGCATCGGCGCCGGTGGCGTCACCCTTGGCCCGTTTGACGAGGCCCCGCCCGTAGAGCGACTGCGCGCTTTTCGGATCGCGCTTCAGAGCCGCGTCGTAATCCTTCATCGCCGCATCATAGTTCTTGAGCTTCAGATAGACGTAGGCACGCCCGTTATAGCCGAACGACTCCTTTGGCTTCAGCCGGATGCAGGTGTTGTAGTCGGAGATCGCTTGGGCGTACTCGCCCGCGTAGAAATGGGAGAGCGCCCTGAAGCTGAAATAGTACGCGCGCTCGGGGGCGTGCGGCTTCAGCCGAAGCACTTCGGTCAGGTCCGCGACGGCCTTGGCGTAGTCGCCAGCTCTGACGTCCGCGAGCGCGCGCAGAGCGTAGAGCGTTCCCAAGAAGTCGCCGCTCTCCTCGCCGGAGTCGATAAGCCTGGTGCAGGCGGGAATGCTGACTGCCGGCGTATCTTTTTGTTGGCACGCCTTCAAATCCTCGTCGGCGGCAGCGGCCGCGCCGGACAACCCCATGAATGCGATCACCGCAAAAGCGAAACAACCGAGCGGATTGGCCCAAGCCGGAATTCGGATCATGTCGACACCTGCAACTGAGTCGCGCAACTTTAGCAGTTTGCTGAAAAACTCGGACCACATACATTGGTGGGCAACAATCGAATCCGTTTAGAGGCAAAGGATGCTGTTAGGTTAGCATTTTTAGCAATCAGTGCATGCAGGGAACATTGTAGCGTTGGCAATCGGAGAATACCCATGGCGCCGACCTCGTTCAAGCGTCGCAGATTTCCACTGGACGTGACCCAGCAAGCGAGGCTTCTGTGTGCCTGCGCCGTGGCGTCGATCGCTGCGATAGCTCCCGCCCTCGCCGACACGGCGCAACACTGCCGGCCGGATACCCACAAATTCATGACCGTCCGCGGAACGATCCATTTCGTGCGCAGCACCGTGCGCCCGATGATTGGACGTGATGGGAAAGCCGACTACAGCATTATTGACACGATCGACGAATACGAGTTGTCAGCGCCAGGGATCATCTGCGGGCCCAAGCCATTGCGCGCGCGTTTCGAATATGGAGACGTGCGCTACGCGGCGTGTGCCGACGGTGTGCCGGCGAAAGTGTCGGGTTTTCTGCGGCGCGACGACGCCGATGGTGGGATATTCTTAAGCATCATCTCGCCGTCCGACCTCGTCTGCAAAGCGCCGGAGTGAGAGCTGTCAGCTTAAGATGCTGCGGCCAGAAGGCCTCGCCCTCGGACAGCAATTTGGACTAACATAGATCGTGGTACGGCTCATGGGGGCGGGTCAGATATTTCTCTTGGGCAGTGCCAGCATCAAGCTCCAGCCAATTCATTTGGGTACAAGTAGCGAGGCGAATTTGGTTATGCTGACATTGCCACTGAAGTGCGCTGTTGCTGCGGCCGGATTATTGGCTCTTGGTGGGTGTTCGACGCCCCAGCAATCTTCCCCTGCGCCGCGCGCGGATACATCTGCGTGGACGGCGTGCAAGGATGAGAGCATCAGCGATGACGCTCGGATTGCAGCCTGCACATCGGTCGTAGCGTCCGGACAAGAGCAAGGCGCAAGTCTTGGGGATGCTTATTACAATCGGTGCGAGGGGTATTTGCGGAGATCCAGCCGCCAGGCGCTCAGCGAGAAGGGTACGAAAACTTCAGGGCCTGGCGTGGACGAGAACCTTGCGCTTCAAGATTGTAGCCGGGCGATTGAACTGAAGCCCGACTATGCCCATGCCTATGCCACGCGCGCCATACTCTACAATAGCAAGCACGATTACGATCACGCCATTGCCGACTACGGTCAAGTCATCAAGTTGAAACCGGACTCGGGAATATATTTTGCGTTTCGCGGTTCGATATATGCCAGCAAGGGCGACTATGACCGTGCGATTGCAGATTGCACCCATGCACAGCAATTGGGTGGCATGCTAGCCGGCTTCGATGAGCTGTGTTTGAAAAACGCCAGGGAAGCAAAGACGCGAATTGCTGCGGGACAGAAACTTGGTGACAAGCGGGCGTGGTGCGAAGGCAAAGCGCTCGTTCAGGAAGGGTGGGCGGCTGAGTTGCAGATTCCGGGATGCACGGCGCTGATCAACTCTGGAAGAGAAAAACGAAAAGATCTGGCTAGGTATTTCTACAATCGCGCTCGCGCCTACGATTTTGCGCGTGACACGGACCACGCACTGGCAGATTACGGCGAAGCTATCCGGTTGAACCCAAGATACGCCGATGCCTATGGCTGGCGCGGCATGATTTATTTCTGGCCCAAAGGCGATTACGAGCGCGCCGTCGCCGACCTCTCGCGCGCGCTTCAGCTAAAGCCCGACAAGCAGCTATATCTCAGCTATCGCGGCCAAACCTATCTCGCCAAAGGCCAATTCGCGCTCGCAAGCAAAGACTTCGCGCGGTTGATCAAGCTGGACCCGAGCATCGTGGGCGCATACTTGCACCTTAGCTTGGCCGATACCGGACGGGGCGATTACGATAGCGCCAAGAGCTGGTTCCGGTTGTCTGAACAGTTTCCCGCGAGAGATAGGTGGAGTTCTGCCGGGTTTTTGTGGTTGCGGGCACCACGTTTGGGTGTGACGCAG
>JAWXBP010000006.1 GCA_034440135.1 Planctomycetia bacterium | reverse complement strand
TCCAGCGGGCGAGCGCCGCGCGGCGTTCCATTTCCGGCGCGTCGCCGCCGAGATTCCAGTCCGGCGACAGGCTCGACAGCGACGCGATGCCGCGCGGCGCTCGCCCGCTGGATGACCGATCCCGCCAACCCGCTCTTCGCCCGGGTGATGATCAACCGCGTGTGGCACTATCACTTCGGCGCCGGTCTCGTCGATACGCCGAACGATTTCGGCTTCAACGGCGGGCGCCCGACGAATCAGCCGTTGCTGGATTGGTTGGCCGCGGAGTTTGCCGCGCAAGGATATCGTCTCAAGCCCATGCATCGGTTGATTGTCACTTCGGCCGCCTATCGCCAAGCATGGCGCCACGACGTGGAAGCGATGAAAGTGGACGCGGATAATCGTCTATTCTGGCGCGGGCCGACGCGGCGGTTGGAAGCCGAAGCGGTGCGCGACGCCATGCTCTCCGTCGCCGGCGTTCTCGATGAGCGGCTGGGCGGCCCCGGCGACCAGGACATGAAGATCTCCGTCGCACTCGGCACGGCGGCCCATCTCTATGCTCCGGACGAATCGAATCTCGATCAATTCCGGCGACGCACGCTCTATCGCGTCTGGGCCCGCAGCGGCCGCAGCGCGATGCTCGACGTGTTCGATTGCCCCGACCCGTCCGCTACCTCGCCGCGCCGCGCGGTGACGACGACGCCGTTGCAGGCGCTGTCACTGCTGAACAACGCATTCTCACTGCATCTCGCGGACCGCTTCGCCGAACGACTCGCGCGTGAAGCGGGCCAAGAACCCGAAGCACAAGTGCGGCGGGCGTTTCAACTCGCCTATGGACGTGAGCCGATCGCGGCGGAACTTTCCTCCGCGACATCCGTCGTGCGTGAGCAAGGCGCCGGCGCGCTGACGCGCGCGATTCTCAACAGCAACGAGTTTCTGTATGTCGACTAATTCAAGCGTCGTAGATCGCCGGGATTTCCTCTCCTGGGTCAAGCATGGCCTCGGCAGCGCCGCGCTGGCAGGGCTGATGCTGCGCGACGGAGCGCTGCGCGCCGCGACGATTCCCAGCGAGGCCGACGATCTGCCGCCGCACCATGAGCCGAAAGCCAAACGGGCGATTCACATCTGCTGCTGCGGCGCAATGAGTCACCTCGATACCTTCGACTACAAGCCGGAACTGATCCGACTGCATGGCAAGTCGCTGGTTGCCGACGAGCGGCCCGACGTGTTCTTCGGTCAGGTGGGCCTCTTGCGCGCGCCCGACTGGGAATTCCATCAGCGGGGCGAATGCGGGCGTTGGGTGAGCGATCTGTTTCCGCATCTCGGCGCAGAGATCGACGAACTGACGTTGATTCACTCGATGTACGCGGAAACGTCAAATCACACGCCCGCCACGTTTCAGGAGAATACGGGCTTTCGGTTGAACGGTTTTCCGGTGCTCGGTTCCTGGCTCTCCTATGGCCTCGGTTCCGAGACCGACAATCTGCCGGCGTTTGTGGCGATTCCGGACTCCCGTGAATTTCCTGCCGGCGGCTCGATCCATTGGTCGAACGGTTTCCTGCCGGCGCGTCATCAAGGCGTCGTACTTCGAGCGCGCGGGACGCCCATCGACGACTTGTTCGCCGCGCGCCCGATTGCGCCGTCGCAAGAGGCCGCCACGCGCGCGTTGTTGCAATCACTCAATCGTCGCCATCTCGCGGAACATCAAGACGCCGATCCGCTGGCCGCGCGGATGCAGTCCTACGAGATGGCGGCGCGGATGCAAATGGCGGTGCCGGAAGTGGCCGACCTCGCCCGCGAAACTGCCGAGACGCAGGCCTTGTACGGATTGGAAAAACCCGAGACCGCCGACTTCGGCCGCGCTTGCCTGATGGCGCGCCGGTTGTTGGAGCGCGGCGTGCGCTTCGTGCAACTCTTCTCCGGCGGCACGTTCGGCAGCCCGCGGCGCAACTGGGATGGCCATGAAGACATGAAATTGAATCACGGCCAGGAAGCGGCGCGGCTCGATCAACCGGTGGCGGCGCTGTTGAAAGATCTGCGCCGGCGAGGGCTGTTGGAAGATACGCTGGTCCTCTGCACGACGGAATTCGGTCGCACGCCGTTTTCGCAATCGGCGGATGACGTCGTCGGCAAAGGACGCGATCACAATCAACACGCCTTCACGGTCTGGCTGGCCGGCGCCGGGCTGAAGCGCGGCCTGAGCTACGGCGCGACGGACGAAGTCGGCTACAAAGCCGTCGAGAACCGCGTCCACTGGCACGACTTCCACGCCACGGTGCTGCATCTACTCGGCATCGATCACGAACGCCTCACGTACTATCACAACGGCATTCGCCGCCGCCTGACAAACGTGCATGGCAACGTCGTGCGCGAGCTTTTGGCGTAGTTGGTAGGGTGCCCCGTCCCTGACTAGACTTTTACGCGCTTCCAGCCGCCGTGGAGGAAGCGGCCAGTGATCAGGCCGCAGCGAAGGTAGAGGTCGATCACCATCGCGTACCACGCGCCGGCCACGCCGAGGTCGAGCCAATCGGCCATCAACCAGGCCAGCGGCAGGCGGATGCCGGCCAGCCCGATGAGCGTAAAGACCAGCGGCCAGCGCGTATCGCCGGCGCCGCGCAACGCGCCAGTGAGGATCATCGCAACAGCGAGTGCCGGTTGCGAGAAGGCGACAATCCGCAATAGTCGCGCGGCCAGGTGATGGACGTCGGTTTGGCCTTCGTCGAGGAAGAGCCAGGTGAGTTGATTCGCGAACAAATAGAACGTCAGCCCGGCCGTGACCATGATCCCGCCGCCGACCGCGCAGGCCATCGTCACGCTCCGCGTCGCGCGGTGCGGGTCGCGCGCGCCGAGAAACTGTCCGGCGAGCGTCGCGGCCGCCATTTGAAACGCCGCCCCCGGCAAATAGGAGAGGGACTCGATCCGCACCGCCACGCCATGCGCCGCCGCGGCGAGATCGCCCAGATCGTTGATCATGCCCAGGAACGCCAGGTGGCAGCCGACCATCAACATCATATCCGCGCCACCCGGAATGCCGATCCGCAACATGCGTTCGATCAGCTTCCAGTCGGGGCGCAAAAGTCGCCACTCGAGCTTCAAACCCGCGCGGCCGCGGTAGAGAAACCAGAGCACCATCAACCCGCCGACCGATTCACCGCAGCACGTTCCGATTACCAGCCCGTCCCAACCGAGCTGCGGCAACGGACCGATGCCTCGCACCAGCGACCAGCTCACCGCGATGTTCACCAGGTTGACCGTGCCCATCACTTTGAGGCCGGCCATCATGTCGCCGGCGCCGCGCAAGCAGTAAATGCCGACCGCTTGCAACATAATCAACGGCAGTGCCGGCAACTGCCCGCGCACGAAGCGCGCTGCCAGTTCCGCCGATTCGCCCCGCAATCGCATCGCGGCGACGAGTTGATCGCTGAACAGCGCGATGCCCGCGACCACCACGACGGCGAACACCGCGCCAATTAAGACGGCTTGATGGGTCACACGCCGCGCCGTTTCCGGATCGCCGGCCCCGATATATCGGGCGACCATCGCCAAGGCGCCGATCCCGACCGTTTGGAACAGCGTATGGAAAAACCAGAGCAGGTATGACATCAGCCCGATGGCGGCCAGATGTTGTTCTTCCAGGTAGCGCCCAGTCAGCAACGTATCGGAAAAACCGATCAGCATCACGAGCGATTGCTCCGCCAATGCCGGCAGCGCCAGCCGCAACATGGGACGCAGCGAACCGGCGGACGAAGCGACGGGCGAGTTCAAAGCGCGCTTTGCAGCAGTAGAGGTGAGATAAAAATACTAGTGTTGCGCTTTGGCGGCGTTCTGAGAATTCACACCGGCTGGCAATCGAGCAGCTTCTCGAAGGCGTCCTTCGAGTGCCCCACTAGCTCTTCGTAGTCAGTCGTTTCGATTTCTTCGCCGAGTAGCTCGACGTCGAAATCGCCGCGGTAGCCGCCGGCTAACAGTGCGCCGATGATCTCGCGCAACGGAAGAATACCTTCGCCGAGCCGGCAACGATTGACTTCGCCGTTGGGCAGCGCGCGGCAATCGCCTAGATGCACGACCGCGATCGACGGCGCCCATTCCCGCAGGCGCTCCAGGCAGATGTCGTGTCCCAGATGGTAGGTGTCGAAGGCGACTTTGATGCCGGGTCGATCGATTTCCTCAATGAGCGCCAACGTCTCTTGGACCGAAGTCAGGAACGTCCATTCACTGATGAAGCTGGCATGCATCGGTTTGAGTGCCAGCGTCACGCCGAGGTCTGCGGCTAGCGGCGCTACCTTGCGCAGCGCATCGCGCGTGATGCGGCGGGCATGGCTGTGTGTGTGGCCGGCGCGAGCGCCGGTATAAACCACGAGGCAGCCGGCTTTCATCGCGGCGGCCAGACGAATGGCGTGCGTCGTGTCTTCGAGACTATCGCGATAAGTCCCGCCATCGCTGCCGGTGAAGACTCCGGCCCACAGCAGGTTCGAAACTGACAGCCCGCTTTGCTTCAGCAACGCGAGCCCTCGTTCCTCGCCGTAATCCGACAGCTTTTGCCGCCAGACGCCGACGGCGGGAATGCCGGCCGCGGCGATGCGCGCGAGATCGACTTCGAACGGCCAACGAAACGTGGTCATTTCGTTGATCGATAACCTGGCCATCCGCGCAACTCCTCTCCGATGGATGTCTCGGCACGGCGACCATGCCACGAAAGCGGCACGTAGTATCGGTGAATCGCGGAGCGCTGTAAAGCAGCCGCGCGAGCGATTCGCGGCAATGCGGAGTCTGCGCCGCCTCGGCGTGCATCAAGCGGCTCTCAACCGCTGTTTTCCCGCAGCGCTATGCGAGTATGGCGTCAAGTCGATACCGCTCTGTCGGGGGTGGCGCTCATGCGCGGTGTCGCGCAATCGCCAGAGCGACAGCAGTGCTAGCACCACGAACCACGTCGGCAGTCCCCAGGCGAGCGTGAGATCGCCCAGTGATTTTCCGAGCAATCCCTTCGCGGTCAGCGGTCCGGCAATGATGAGACACGCAACGACTGCGAGCCAGCCGCGCGTGGGGCGCTCGACGACGCGGCGCGCCACGAACAGCGCCGGCAGAATCATCACTGCGTAGTGCGCCTTGCTGCTCATCGGACTGAGCAGCAGCATTAAGCAAACGATCATCGCCACATCCATGCCCACGTGCAACTTGTGCCAACCGACAGGAGGCGGTTCGTACGCGAAGACCGGAGCCGGCTGCTTGCCGATCACACCCCAACGCCGGATGCTCAAGCCCAACAACAACAGCGATCCGCCGTAAACAATTCCGCGCATCAAGAGCGGCGGCCATGTGGGCGCGGCCACGGCGCGATCCAACAGCGCAGCACTGGTCCAGGGCCAGCCGAACGTCGCCACGCGATTCACCATCCCAGCCAGCGATTGATTCAACAGCACATCGCTAAACCAAGCTCCCGGCGCGTCTTGCCCGACGCGCGACAGAAACGTGCGCGACCAATCCATGGCATACGATCCGCCGTCCGGCTGCGGCCAGAGCAAGTCCGGTAAGAAGTTCAACGAAAGCGCAATCGATGCCATGACCAGCGCTGGACGCCAACGTCCGCGCCAGAGCAAGTACACGCCAAACAGCGCCGGCGTGCATTTCATGGCCGCCGCAACGCCCCACCATACGGCCGCGCCGATGCCATTGCCTCGCCAATAACGGCAGCCGCCGGCCAACACGAATGCGGCGATTACCATGTCCGTCTGATGATTTTCCAGGGCCGCCAGCATGAATCGCAGTGAAAGCAGCACGCCGACCCAAAACACGGCGTGCCATTTCCAAGAGAAGCCAATCAAGCCTGGCCCGCCCGCCAGTCGCCAAGCGCACGTAAACGCGGCGCACGTTGCCACGACGTTGACCGCATACCAGGCCGCGATCGACCAATCATCAGGAAGATTCGCCAGCGGCGCTGCCAACATCGCCATCGCCGGCGGATAGGCGTAGGCCACGGGCTCGATGCGATGAATCGTCTCAGCATTTTGCAGTCGTCGCGACGCCTTGACGTAGCAATCGATCCACTGGCTCTCTTTGCCTTCGTGCAAAAACGAAACGCCGACGACGGTGAAGAACAGCAGCGCCACCAACGGCACGCCGTAGTCGAACAACGCCGGGAACAGGCTGGGCCAACCCAAGCGCGCAGCGGTCGAGCGCGGCGTCGGTTCGAGGTCCGTGGTCGGAGGGAACATGCGGTCAATCCTCGGAGTTCAAAAACGCGGCTCGTCCCTGGCCCATGGTCCAGCCTTAAATCTTGAAAGCGGCGAAGGATACGTGGATTGAAAGCGCCGGGGCAAGACGGATTCGACGAAACCGGCGGGCCATAGCATTGAGGCAGGGTTTGGCGAATCCAGGCAGTTTGGCGAACCCGGCACTTGCCCAGGCCGTGGGTTGCGGCAATGCTGGAGGTGGGAGTCTGAAGTTATCAGTGTTCAGTTTTCAGTGAGGACCGAGTATTCGGACACGGAAAACTAAACACTGAAAACTTCAAACTCCCAGCACGTCCTCGCTTTCATTTTGTCGCATTGACGAATCATGCCGCTCGTTGACAGCTTCGGCCGGATGCATACGAATCTTCGGATCAGCGTTACCGATCGCTGCAATATCCGCTGCTTTTATTGCATGCCGGACGAGAATATTCGATTCAAGCCGCGTAGCGAGTTGTTGACGTTCGAAGAGCTTGCGCGGTTGGCCACCGTGGCCGCCGGCTTGGGCGTCAATAAGTTGCGGCTGACCGGCGGCGAACCGCTGGTGCGGGCGCGATTGCATCAATTGGTGCGCGTGTTGGCTGCGATCCCCGGCATTGAGGATATCGCCCTCACCACGAACGGCATTCTGCTGGCCGAGCAAGCGCAAGCTTTGCGCGAGGCCGGTTTGCAGCGACTGAACATCAGTCTCGACGGTTTGAGCGAGGCGACGTTTCAGCGCATCGCGCGGCGCGAGGGGCTGCAGCGCGTCATCGACGGCATCTTTGCCGCTCGCCAGGCGGGCTTCGACCGCATTCGCCTGAACGCAGTGGCGATTCGCGGCATCACGGAACCGGAGATCGTCCCGCTGGCGGGCTTCGCGCGCGAGCATGGCTTCGAACTGCGGTTCATTGAGTTCATGCCGCTCGACGCCGAACAGCATTGGCAGAATGAACAGGTATTGTCCGGCGAGGAGATTCGCCGTTTGCTGGAAGCCGAGTTCGGCGACTTGATCCCGGCCGATCGCCCCGATCCGAGTCAACCGGCCACCGATTATTATTTCGCCGACGGCATCGGGCGGATTGGTTTTATCAACCCCGTCACGCAATCCTTCTGCGGCGATTGCAATCGCCTGCGCGTCACGGCGGAAGGACAGATTCGCAACTGCCTGTTCTCGATCGAAGAATGGGACGCTCGGGCGTTACTGCGCGGCGGCGCGAGCGACGAGCAAATCGCGGAGTTGTTGCATGCCTCGGTCGGCGCGAAGAAGGCCGGGCACGGGATTAACAGCGATGAGTTTCTGCGTCCTGCCCGCGCGATGTATCAGATTGGCGGTTAGTTCGCTCGCCGCTCGAGAATCTCGCGCGTTTGCTCGACGCTTAAATCTCGCCACTTGCCGGGCCAGCGTTGAGCGAGCGCCATGTGCCGGCAATGGAGCGTTTGCCGGTCCAGTACGGCGAGTAACCGTTGCCACAGGCCTTGGGCTTCGAGAACATACGCGTCGGCCGTTTCGGAGAGGCGCCAGTTGCGCCAACTCGCCAGGCCAGGATGTTCGGCAATCACACGTTGTAGACGAGAATCTTCGTTGTCGAGTGGCACCAACGTACGGCATGCCAGGCACTGACGTTCCTGAATGGCGTGCGGGCTCACCAATTGCCGGCAATGCGAGCATTCCACTAAAACGCCTTGCTCGACAATTTCGCCGGTGACCGGGCAATGGACCGCGTATTCCGGCAAGACGTATGCGCCGGTCACCGCGCACTGCGCCAGTTCTTTTTTCAGCAAGCGGCGACCCGTGCGCCGGCAAACGGCAATTTCTTCTGCGGCCGCGATGCGGCCGTCGTCGGTCGCGGCGACATGAAACGTCTCGACGCCGGTGTGAGGACAATGGAATGGCGGCGGCGTGAAGGCGTTGGCCCAGCCGCTAAACGGCAAATCCCACGACAGGCTGCCGATGGTGAAGCGAATTTTTCCGGTCGCGTGCCGGCACTGGATCAGCGTTACGTGCCGCACCGGGGCGCTGGTCAATTCGGCTTGCTCCAACGCCGCTTCGATAGCGCTTACGCCGCCGTTGACATCCAACTCTTCGGCGCCCGCGCGAGGCGAGAGGTCGTCAAGTTCGATTGCATCGATGACCGCGGCGGAGAGTCGCTTGCCGTCGCTGGCGAAGTAGCTGACGTCACTTTCGTTCCATGCGCACCGGCAAACCAGGTGATCTTCCAGTTGGCAGCCAGCCAACTGCAAATGCCCGCCGTCGACTTGGTAGGCGCCGAATAGTTTTCCCGCGATCGGCTGTAAGCTGCCAGGCTGTTCGATCGGCGCGGCTTCGTCGATCAAGCCACAATTGGCGCCGGCCAACAACAGGGCGCGCAGATAGCGTCGCGTAGCGGCCGGCGATTCGATTACCGCGACCGGCGATTCAGGTCCGCTGGTTCGCAGCGCCATCGAGTCGGGCAACGGTCCGACAGCGGCGAGGACCCATTGCTCGAACAGCCGGTGCGACAGCAATGCCGTCATAGGCGAAAGGGTTTGCGGAGCCGGTTGGTGCGCCACGGGAGGGACCGCCTGGGCAAGGTGGGGCGTGAGAGCCTTCCTGCTGCATCGGGCGAATCCTCCCGCCGGTTCAGCCAGACCGTCACTTTACGCAGTTTACCATGCCGATCGGCTCCCGGCACTACTTCGGTTGAAAGGGGCACCGATGCCGGTCGTGGTTCACTTTGGAGACGCCTGAAGGAGGTACGTGCCGCATTCGCTGCCTGCTAGACTCAGGGGATGGAAGAAAACCCGTATAGGTCGCCAGAGACGCGAGCGTCCGAGCGCCCTACCAAATACAACCGAAAGCTACTCGACCGCATTTTCATGGCGGCGGCTATCATTTTCCTAATCGCAGTTGTGATTTGGGTCGAGTGGTAGTTGCCCAGCAGACTTGTGCAGGGCGAATCAGTTTTTCATGATGCCTAGGAAGCGTAAGAGTTTTCGGGGTTGGCATGCGAAGCGGCGGAGGTTGGAGGTGATTTGCGGTAGGCCGG
>JAWXBP010000005.1 GCA_034440135.1 Planctomycetia bacterium | reverse complement strand
TCCGAGACGTCGCCCGAGATCTCGCCGCTCTCAAAATAGGCGTAAGGCCCGCCTAGCGCTGGCGCCACGAGCGCCGCCCACCGCAGCTTCTTGAGATTCTTGAAGCTCAGCAAGGAGCCCGTTTTTCCTGGAACTGGCGCTGGCGGAAATGGCATGGCCGATGACTCCCATGGAGCGATTCCCGCTCGTTGGGCCTGAAATGGCGCGATGTTGCACCATTTCCAGTATCGACCAGCGCCTCCCATGCGCTGGAGCAAGCACGGGCGCCGACGCGTAGGTCCGCCGAACCGGCGAATGCGGATTTTACGTCGCTAAGCGACCGCGAACATTAACCGAGTTTGCGGACTACGCCGACGACCGTACCGAGAACGCGGGCATTCTTCACGTAAATCGGCTTCATCGAAGAATTCGCGGGCTGCAGGCGAATCCGGTTCCCTTCGGGATACCAGCGTTTGAGCGTGGCTTCATTCTCGTCCGTAAGCGCGACCACGATTTGCCCCTTCGTGGCCGTGTCCTGCTTGTGGATCACGACGTAATCGCCGTCGGCGATCTGGTCCTCGATCATCGAATCTCCGGAGACCTTGAGCACGAACATACCGTCAGCGCTGAACATCTCGGAAAAATCGATGATCTCGTTCTGCTCGACCGCCTCGTGCAATACGCCTGCCGCGATTCGTCCGGCGAGCGGAAGCCCGCGCGAGGAGCCATCCACCGATTCGGTGGCCAGCATGATCGCGCGCGACATATTGGGCTCGCGATGGATCAGCCCCTTCTTTTCCAGCGCCTTAAGGTGGCACATCACGCCGTTCGGAGAGCTGATATTGAAATTCTGACCGATTTCTCGCACCGTGGGCCCGTAACCGCGCGAGCGGATGCGTTCGCGGATGAATTCGTAAACCTCGCGCTGTCGCTCCGTCAGCTTTTCGAAGTTGGCCACAACAGAATCTCCTTAAACGATGGGTCGCCGGCGCGAACTACGACGGACCATTGAAGTATAATATACGCGTGTACAGAGTCAATAGCATCCGTACACCGATGATCGGTCGTTTACGGTGGAGACGCCAGAATTCTTAGCGGAAGGCGCCGGATTTAACCGAAAAACGGCCGCTGAGCTTGGCGATTGCCGCCCAAAAGGCCGTTATTTCAAGCCCGGCGTTACCAATCGGCCGCCGAGAATTGAACGTCAAAAATGTGACGCGACGCTTGGCGGCGCAATTCGGGAACGAATCCCGGGCCGCGACCTTGGTCCGTCGGCGGACGACGGTGGATCGCGCCTACGCCTGCTTGGCAAACTCTTGGCAGGTCTCTTCGCTGACAAAATAGTGCGTCACGCCGTCGCGTTCCAACTTGGCGCCTGCGGCGAACTTGGGGAATCGCACGTGCGCGATTGGGTCCTCGACCATGAAGTCTTTCAGGTAGTACTCGTTCTCATGCAACGCGAGATAGGTCTTCACGAAGGACAGGATGCGATCGTCCAGCCATTGCGTCATCGCGGCGGCGTCGACTTGGTCGAGCGGGAAAGAAATCTCCGCGTGTTTATCGAATTGCATCAGGATCGGCAAGATTTCCAGGTCGTAATTCAATTGGATTTTCTTGACCTCGGCGTCCGGCGCGGCCGAGAACCGCAGATTGATCCGCGCCAACGGCGATTGAAACTGAAACGTCGCCTGGCGATGACCTGGCGAGACGGCCGGCGACACCTTGACGTGATCGCCAAAGCGTTTGGCCAGCGCCTCGAGCCTCGGACGCCAGACGTCCCGCAACTGATTCAAGAGCTGTTCGAACTTTTCGACGCGCTGTTCGCGCTCGTGGTATTGTTCGATCCGCTCCTCCTGCATCTGCTTGCGGCGGGAATCAAGCGCGGCGAATTCGGCGTCGATGCGATTGATGAGGCCGTCGATGTCCGACATGGGAGGTCTCCCTGGAAACAGGCAGCATAGGCGAAGCGTGTAACTACGTTAAACTACAGGCAAAGGAGCGCGCTGGCAATCGACTTGGGACCGAGATTTCACTTGGTTTGGTGCCGCGCGCGGCAAGTCGTCCCCGGACTACTGGTACTCCTCGCGAATCGGATAGAACACGTCGAGCGCGCTGACCCGTTCATCAAGGGCCGTGATGGCGTGTGGGACATTTCCGGGAATCTGATAGCGATCGCCGGGACCGACGCGTTTGATTTCGCCGCCGATGGTGAACTCCGCCGAACCGGAAATAATCATGCCCACTTGCTCATGCGGATGCTGATGCACTGGGATGATCGCCCCCGGCGCCATTTCCACGAGCGAGACGGTCATCGTTTCGCCAGTGGACGCGTACATTTCCACGCCCGGAAACGGCGTCAGCTGGCGGCAGGCGGATTTGTCGATGAAGTATTGGGACATGGGGGACTGCGCGAAGAAACTGATGGACGAATCGACCGGACTGGCTCGGCTCGAATGTAATCATTCGTGGCCGGCAAAGCAGGGCCCAATTCATTGGCGGCCGAGTCGCCTCCCACAAGTTGGTCCAAGGGACAGGACGGCTACTTGGTGGCAGGTGGCGGAGGCTTTGCTACAATTCGGGCGATTGAACCAATCGCTGTTCGCATCCCGCATCAGGTGCCCCATGAATCATTTGCGCCCGTTGTTCGCCGTCATGCTTGTCGCTTTGTCGCCGCTTGTGACTTGGGCAGATGATTGGCCGCAGTGGCGCGGACCGCATCGCGATGCCATCTCGGCCGAAACGGGACTGTTGCAAGCTTGGCCCGCCGAGGGACCGAAACTGGTCTGGCAAGTGAACGACGTCGGCGCCGGGTATTCCACGCCTGCCGTGGTGGGCGACCGGTTGTATGTTATGGGCAACGAGGGAACGGACAATGAGTTCGTCCAGGCGCGGTCGGTCGCCGATGGCAGCGTGGTGTGGACGGTCACGATTGGCAAAGTAGGCCCGAACCGCGGACCACAATATCCGGGCTCGCGTTCGACGCCCACGGTCGACGGGGACATGCTCTACGTCCTCGGTTCGGATGGCGATCTGACCTGCCTGGAGACCGCCTCCGGAAGCGAGGTCTGGAAGCAACAACTCCGCGCGGATTTCGGCGGCATGCCGGGGCAGTGGGCGTATTCCGAATCGCCGCTGGTGGACGGCGACACGTTGATCTGCACGCCGGGTGGGGCCACGGCAACGGTGCTGGCGCTCGACAAACGCACCGGCGAAGCAATCTGGAAAGCCGCATTGCCGGAAGCCGATGAGGCGGCGTATGCGTCGGCGATCATCGCCAACGGTGGACCCTCGGGCAAACAATACATCCAATTCGTGCAAAAGGGACTTGTGGGCCTCGACGCCGCCACCGGGACGCCGCTGTGGCGGTACGCGCGTACGGCCGAGGGGAGCCCAGCGAATATCCCGACGCCGATCGTTTCGGACAACTTCGTGTACAGCGCCGCGAGCCGCAGCGGCAGCGGGTTGGTGAAACTCGTGGAAGCGGACGGCGCGCTGAAAGCCGAGGAAGTGTACTTCCAGAAGGGCCTGCCGGCTGCGATTGGCGGCGCCCTCAAGTTGGGCGACCAGCTCTATGGCACGAGCGGCGCCGGCATGATGTGCGTGGACTTCGCTACGGGCGAAGTGAAATGGCAAGAACGCGGCATTGGGACCGGATCGATCTGTCTTGCCGACGGGCGGATTTATCTGCACGGCGAGACCGGCGAGGCGGCGCTGATCGAACCTTCCGTCGAAGGTTACAAGGAGCACGGTCGCTTCACGCCGCCAAACCAACCGGACCGCGGCGACGCGAAAGCCTGGGCCTATCCGGTGGTCGCGAATGGCCGGCTGTACTTGCGCGACGCGACCTCGCTCTGGTCATTCGATATCGCGCGGTAGGGCGGGCCGGGTGCGAGCCGGACGGTGAAGGTGATAGTTCATAGCGGCACGCCGAAGAACGATCTACCCTGCAAAACAGGCCCGCCGTGAAGAACACGGCGGGCCTGACTTTTTACGTTGAACGTCGTCAACAGTTATGCAAACAGCGACGAAAGCGCTTCGGCTTTGACCAGTTCGCGCGGCTGATTGAGGTGGTTGTAGACGATCGTCGTGGGATTGATGCCCACGGCGTGGTAGATCGTCGCCAACAATTCCATTGGATGGACCGGCGCGGTCAGCGGCGCGCTGCCGGTGGCGTCCGATTGGCCGTGCAAGTAGCCGCGCTTGATGCCGGCGCCGGCAATGGCGCAGGTATAACAGTACGGCCAGTGGTCGCGGCCGTCGTCGCTGTTCTGGTTGCCGGAGGTGCTCACGCCGCGCTTGGGGCTGCGGCCGAACTCGCCGACCGCGAGAACCAGGGTTTCGTCCAGCAACCCACGCTCGTCCAAATCGGCGATCAACGCCGAGAGCGCCCCGTCGAACATCGGCGCGGCTTGATTCTTAAGCCGCTTCGAGAGATCGCTGTGCGTATCCCAACTGTGGTTGTCCGAATTGGCGACCTTAGGCCAGTTCACTTCAACGAACCGCGTGCCGGCCTCGATCAAGCGGCGAGCCAGCAGGCAACTCTGGCCGAAGGTGTTGCGGCCGTACATATCGCGCGTGGCGTCGGTTTCGGCCCGCAGGTTGAAGGCGTCGCGGGCGCGGCCGGAGATGACCAGGCCGAGCGCCTTCTCGTAGTATTCGTTGAGATCGTACTTCGCCGTGGCCTTTTCCAAATCCGGCATGCCGGCCGCGATCAGTTCGCGGAGGCGCGCGCGGTGCTCGAGCCGGGAACTGGACATTTCGGGACGCAACTGCAAGTCGTCGACCTTCAGGTCGTCCATCTTGGTCATGTCCATGTCGTCGCCGGGCGGGTACAGCAAGTACGGGTCGTACGCGCGGCCCAGGAACCCGGCGGTGCCTGCCTTGCCGACGACGCCGCTCTCTTGCAACGGGCGCGGCATCATCACGAACGGCAGCATCGGCTGCTCGGGCGGCTTGAACTTGATGATGTTCGAGCCGACGTTGGGGAAATCCTTCGGACTCGGCGGTTCCAACTGCCCCGACGCACTGACCTTGTCGGTCGTGTAACCGGTCAGCATCTGGTACATCGCGGCCGTGTGGTTGAACAAGCCGACCGGCGTGTAACTGACGGTGCGAATGAGCGTCAGCTTGTCGGTGATTTGGGCGAACTTGGGCATCAACTCCGTGACGTCCATTCCCGGCACTTTGGTCGGGATCCGCGTGAAGATGCTGCGGACATTGTCCGGGACGTTGTCTTTGGGATCCCAGAGGTCCAGGTGGCTCGGTCCGCCCTGCAAGTACAGCAGGATCACGCTCTTGGCGCGATTCCAGCCTGGGGCGGCCGCGGCCGTCGATTCGTTCCCCTGCGCCTGACGCAACTGCAGGATCTGAGCGAGGCTCAGGCCGAGCATCGCGGAGCCGCCGACTCGCAGTAGTTCGCGGCGCGTGACACCATCACAAGTGTCTCGGCTCGTGCGACCTGGAATGACCAGCATGGAATCAGACCTCCCGCCAGGAACGATCGGAGCGGATTGATACGTTCCCACAATATAGGAAGATAAGTGCCCTGGCGTCAATCATTTCCGGGCGGCGGTAGTGTCCTAATAGTGTGTTGCTGGGCTATTGCCGCCAAAATCGCTTCCATACAAGCCAGTTAAGAACGACAATAGGCGGGGTCACAAGAAATATGAGAGCGACTACCAGCTGGGGAGTTGGTTGACCACCGCCCTCGATAAAGAGCATGCCGCCCACCAACAGCACGAAGAGGTAAACGACCGAGCTATAGGGCACCAACCGATCCCTGATGCCGTCCGGGAGCTTCTGGCCGGCTCCCCTCGTCTCCGGCGACCTGTACGGGTTGTCGTCCATTGGCCCGTCTCGGTTTCTTACCAGCGTTCGGCCTAGGCATGGCCACGTATTTCAGCTGTCCCTTCCTGAATATAACTAACCCAGAGTGACCGTACAGCCAGCTTTCTTCTTGCTTCTCGCGGACCGAGACCCGATCAGGATCGCCGAGTGCATGTCGCACCTCAGCTCTGGTCATTCCCCTTCTAAGGGATCGCAACTCTTTTTCGGTTACTGAGTTTGGCAGGCAGATATAGGCAAGCGACGCAACGGCGCAAACAGTGACTAGAACGAATAAGGGTTTCAGCCCAAACCGAAGCCATCGTTTCTTGGTTGCGCCCATCCCCTGAGTCTAGCAGGCGGCGGGAGGGGCGGGGTCGTCTTCGAAGTCTCCATTTTGAAATAGATTCGCGGCCCCGACGCAACTCTGCCGGCCCCGGCAGTGTAAAACCCGTAGCGCGTTTGTTCGCTCTTTTCGACGGAATTCTGGACTCCGTGGAAGCCGGCGAACATAATAATGGCGAGGCAGCGACAGGCGTCGCGCGGCGGGGAAGCTGGGGAAAGTCCTCGGGTTCTCGGGCTTGGCCAGACGCCGGCGCGCATGCGGAACAGGAAACGTGGTCGGATGAATTGGACGGCGCTCGATTTGCCGTGGTGGCATTGGGCCCTCGCGGTCTGTTTTGCGGCGTGTAGCTCAGGGGGCGTTTACGTCGTCCTGAGAGTCCGCAGGGAATTGAAGGAAACCGCGTCCGGCGCCAGCGAAATGATGTCGGATTTCCGTGATTTGCGCAGCCAGGGTGAGCTCAGCGAACAGGAATTCCGAAACATTAAGACGCTGCTCGGAGACCAGTTGGAAAAAGAGCTAAAGGACCACGGCAAGGCGTCTTAGGACGAGAAAAGTCAAACTCGGCTGGGTCTGACGATCGCAGCGTGACAGAGTTTCCAGTTGGGAGATGCGACCCGTTGTCAGGTAAAGCGGGGGGTGTCCGCTGGTCGACGCTTAGGGTGCCGACGCGAACCAAGAATTCAACAGAACCAAGATTCGATACATCCGTATAGTAGTGCATCGAGCGACACGATCGGGTTCACTCGGAGTTGACCCGGCCCGCGAAGACTCGAGCAGATTGCAGGTCGATCAGTAGAGTTGCTTCCACGGCTCGAAACAGGTGCGGATAGGGATTGCCCCTTAGGCCACAGTAAAGAACGCGAGCTGGCCCATTCGAGCGCACACCTTGGATCTCGCCCGAAACTCCGGTGGCGCGGAGTGTCGGGACTCGAAAAGGAGTCGTCATGCCCGCAGGTAGGGAAGGTACCGGCGCACGCCGGGGTAGCGGAACCACGAAGAAGAACGCGTTCTGTTCCTTTTGCCGTAAGAGTTACCGCGATGTCGGTCCTCTGGTGGAAGGTCCGGGAGACGTTTACATCTGTGGCGAATGCATCGAACTGTGCCAGTCGATTCTGGACCAGGAACGGCGCCGTCGCGGCACGACGAAACAGCTCTTCACCAAGGTTCCGGCGCCTCGCGAGATCGTCAACCAACTCGACGAATACGTGATCGGGCAGTCGCACGCCAAGCGCGTGTTGGCCGTCGCGGTTCACAATCACTACAAGCGGCTCATGTCGGGCGCCGAAGGGGGCGATGTCGACATTGAGAAGTCGAACATCCTCCTGCTCGGCCCCACCGGCTGCGGCAAGACGCTCCTGGCCCGGACGTTGGCCAAGATCTTGAACGTGCCGTTCGCCATCGGCGACGCGACGACGTTGACCGAAGCCGGTTACGTCGGCGAAGACGTGGAGAACTTGTTGCTGAAGTTACTTCACGCGGCCGACTTCGATCTGGAATCGGCCCAGCGCGGCGTGCTGTACATCGACGAGATCGACAAGATCGGCAAGACCAGCCAGAACGTTTCGATCACGCGGGACGTGTCCGGCGAAGGCGTTCAACAGGCCTTGTTGAAGATGCTCGAAGGAACGGTCGCGAACGTGCCGCCGCAAGGGGGCCGCAAGCATCCCGAGCAGCAGTACATCCAGATGGACACCTCGAACATCCTGTTCATCGTGGGCGGGACGTTCGTCGGGCTCGACAAGATCATTGGGAAGCGCGTCGGCCGCCGTTCGATTGGCTTCGGCCAACCGGACAAGACCGAGAGCGAGGATCTGCAATACGCGGAACTGTTGGCGCAAGTCACCAGCGACGACATCCTTGAGTTCGGCATGATTCCGGAGTTGGTCGGCCGGTTGCCGGTGATCAGCTCGCTGATGCCGCTCGATACCGACGCGTTGGTCCGCGTGTTACGCGAGCCGAAGAACGCGCTCATCAAGCAATATCAAAAGCTCTTCGAGATGGAGGAGTGCGAATTGCATTTCACCGACGAAGCGCTCAAGACGATTGCCGAGAAGGCCAAGCAACGCGAGACCGGCGCCCGTGGTTTGCGTTCGATCATCGAGCACGTGATGCTCGACATCATGTTCGAATTGCCGGACCACGGCCCGGGCGGCATCTACCACATCTCCAAAGACGTGGTCGAAGGCCGGCAGCAATTGTTTCCGTTGACCGAAGCGAAACACAAAAGCGCGTGACCTTCAAGCCCGGGCACGGCAACGTCCCCGGAGGTTCAGTCACGCGCACGCTAGGAGCGAGCCCCGCGCAGGATTTATTCCGGCGCGGGGCTCGCGGTTTTTTTCAGGGTGCTTTATTCGCAGTGGAACAGGGCCACGTCACTCTTACTGGGGCAACAGCGGGTTTATCCAGTGAAGTTTCGGGAAGCGTGCAAAGTCATTGTCGCAAGAATAGAGCACCGCGCTGCGGGATATCGCGAGTGCGGCGAGATGGGCGTCGCTTACGAGATTTCCGCCCACGCCCACTGCCGCAAGCAATTCACTCATGATCGCCGAGTGCTGAACGTCTTCTTTGACAATTCTGACGTTTGGTAGGCTCAACCATTCGTCCATCTGTTGCAACGCGTCGTTGACGCTGAGGGGATGGTCGAATACTCTCGGATGCGTGGCGATGCGTAGAAAGCTCAATACACCAAGCCAAGAAAGTCCTATCGATACTTCTTCCGCAAGGGCTTCTTGCCACCAATTACGAATCGCCGCATGTTCGGGAGCGTCCCTATTAACCAAGTAAAGCAAGATGTTCGAATCGATGAGTTTCATTTGCCTTGAGCGAGCTTGCGAATGACTTCCTCATCTTCCAGGGCAGCGGCCAATGCATTCGCATGGTCCAAGGGTAACTTGGGCCTGCCCATCGAAAACGTCCGCTGTTCGAATCGCTTGGAATTGGGCGCATTGGGCTCAGGCCCTGTCTCTACGGCGCCGCGCAGCATGCGATTTACCAACTGTCCCAGAGGCACGCCTTCGCTCAAGGCGAGCAGTTTCAGCTTCTGAATCAGGGTCTCTTCTAGTTGCACAGAAATACGCATATTGACATCATACCATTGTTCGGCTTGGCGTCAAAAAAGTGCCTTGAGAGCGGTAGGCTGACTCTGCAATCGGTTCCGAGCGTCAAAACGGCCGCTGGCCAAGTACAAACTTTACCGTCTGCGCTTCGCCGCCGGTCGGCATGGGCTCGCTGCCGAGCGCGCGGATGCGTGTCGTGGCGATGCCGGCGTTCAACAAGTGCGCAGCCGCTTCTTTCGCGCGGGCTTCGGCGAGTTGCTTGTTCGCCGTCGGGTCGCCTTCGCGGCGGGCGTTGCCGCGGACGATCACGTAATACGACGGAAAACTCTTGAGCGTTTCGGCGAGGCGATCTAGCACGAGCTTGCTTTGCGGTGTGAGTTGCGACGTGCCGCGGGCGAAGACAAGCGGCTCCACTTCCAACGTGCCGATTTCGGTGAGCCCGTTCCATTGCGGGTCGGTCAGTTCTTCAGCCGTGCGTTGGCCGCGAATCGTTTCATCCGCTCCGCCGACGATCAGGCCGGGGTGGAAATGCTCGTCGAGCATCGCGCGGGCGATCTTATCGTAGTACCACTGATGGGGCTGGCCGCCGGTGGGATCAGTTTCGAGGCCGCCGGTTTTTTGAAGGACCGCCACGATACCGCGCATGATTTCATCCAGCGGTTGCAGGCCGCGCGAGGCCTCGCCAGCGAGGACGCCGAAGTGGGCGTAGTTCTCCTGCGTGTTCTTCCAGAGAATCTTGGCGGCGAGTTGCTTGGCCTGGGCCTCGGAGAGCGGCGCTCGCTGCTGTTCGGCGTCGTCGCGAACGGCCTTGGCCATCCCGCCGGGCTGGCGTTCCAATTCGTAGGCGGCGCGGCGATAGGCTTCGATGACTTTCTTCACGAGCGGCTCGTTTTCCAGCAGATACGCGCGTTGGATGACTAGCACGTCGACGATCTTGCTTTGAAACTTCGAGCTATCGATCAAAATATGCGCGCCGGGCGTTTCGAGTGCGCGGGAGACGTGTGGTTCCCACATCACATAGGCCCGGGGATCGTCCGGTTTGGCAGCCTGAAATTGACGCAGCACGTCCTCCGCGCCTTGGGCGTCGATCCAGGGCGAAGCCGGTAGTTGCGGCAAGCGAAAACTGGCCATCACGACGCGGGCGAGCGTTTCACTGGGGGAATCTCGCGTGACGACGAACCGGGCGTCGGGTTTGTCGAGCGCGTTGAGGTTCGGCACGCCTTGCTTGTAGGCGACCATGGCGTCGGCGCCGTTGGATTCGTCGATGACCATCACGATCGTTCCGGGCGTCTCGCCGAGCCGCGCGCTGGCCGTGAGGAGCGCGTCCACCGTGAAGACAGCGAAAGGCGTTTCGCCGCTCCGCAGGGTTTGGATCCGCTGGCCGTAGTTGGCTTGGTCGTCGACCAGGTTCAGGCCGATGGCCTGAGCGTCGAGTTCGCGCCGAAACGCTGGTGAGCGCAACACGCAGTACCCGGAGAAGGAATCGAGGGCTACCATGATTTCGGTGTCGTGTACGGGCGTCGACCCTGATTGCTGCACCACTACTTCTCGGCCGCGCGGCGCGAAGACGAATTTATAGACCACGGCGCAAATGCCCAGCAGCACCAACCAAATCACGACCGCGCCGAGAACTTTTCCGGAAATACCCTGGCTCACGGGGAACGATCCTCAATAGATAAGGCGGCGTGACAAATCTCGGAGGGAACCGCGAAAGGCGCGAAAAGGCGCGAAAATTGGGGAGGGATTCTCGGGCACTGATCGCTTTTCATGACATCTTCGATTCGATGCTTGAATTCATTCGTGAGCAATTCTACGCGCTTGGCATTCAACTCTCGTCCGCCCATTCACTTTCGCGATGTTTCGCGCATTTCGCGGTTTAGCTCCTCGGTACTCTACCTCCGGCGATTGCGACCGGCGGCGCGGGCTACGGCCACGACGAGAAACACCATCATCACCACGATCACGATGAAGCAAACGCAGAGTCCGCCCAGCCCCGCCCAATCGCTGGCGTTGGCTGGTGGGTTGCCGTAGATGGCGCCATCTTGCGCGAGGACTTCCTCGGGCGAGCGGGCGGCGGCCCCTTCGCCGATGGGCACGTTGACCGGCGTGGTCAGGCTATCCAGGATGGCGACGGCCGCTTCTTCCGGCAGCGCCGCGGCGAGTTCGTATTGCACAGTCGAAGCATCGTCCGAGGCGTCGGCTGCGCCAACTTCGCCGAGCGCGGCGGCCATGGCTTGTTCGAGGGCGGCCGGGTCGTCAGCACTGCGATAGCTATGAACTTGTTTTGCCAGGGCATGTTCTTGGAGCATGTCGACGCCGATGCAGTCGATCGTCACACCACGAGACAAGACGTCAGGCAGGTACGCACCGAGCAATTCGGGATCGTTGGCTTCGCCGTCGGTGACGACGAGGAGGCGATAGGTGCCATAGCCGCGTTGCGCTTGTCGGGCTTGCAACAGTCGATCCGCCGCGAGCTTGAGGTACTCGCCCAGCGGCGTACCGCCGGACGCCTGGCAGCGATCGACCGCTTCCAGCAGCCGCGGTCGATCGAGCGGCGCGAGATCGTAGAGCCAGCCATTCGCGCCGTCGATGTCGGAGAAGACCAGTAGTCCGACTTCGGCGTTCGGATCAATGCGATCGACGACCTTGGCGAGCGCAGTCTTCGCCACGTCCATGCGCGATGCATTGGAACTCGACATGGTGTCGCGCATCGAGCCAGAGGCATCGAGCAGGATCACGACATGATCGCGACCGAGCTTTGAGTCGCTCGGCGCAGTTTCCTGTGCGGCAGCCCAGGCGGACACGGAAAGACAGACGATCGCGATGGCAATCCGAAGAACATTCAGCGCTCTGCCCTCCCAGTAAGAATCAGGTTGTGGCACGCTCACTCAGGTTGTGGCACGGTCTCCCGACCGTGTCACCGGCTCGACCGAAGGTCTCCACACCTTGCTGGTCGCAACGTGTCACGGTCGGGAGACCGTGCCACAACTGACTGACCGTGCCACAACAGGGGTTTTTGCCCGTGCAACTAGAAGTCAAAATCACCTTGTTGGAGCGCTTCGGCGGAGACCTTTAACACGCGGAATTCGACGCGCATGTTTTCTTTCGCCTGGTCGAGGTTCTTGGGCCGCGGAACTCTCGGTTCGCGAACGCCGGCGCCGACGGGCTGGAATTGGCTTTCGTCGAAACGGATGCCTTGCGCCTTGCCGTATTGAATGAGCGCGTCGCGCACGGAATTCGCCCGACCGAGCGAAAGATTGAGCGCTGCTTGCATGGTTTCACGCGGATTGGGATCGGTCCCGTCGAACGTGCCGCGTTCCAGCAGTTTGACGATTTCGGCGGTCGATTCCAGGTTGAGCGGCTTGTTTTGCAGGGAGTAGCGATAATTGCCGGTTTGCCCGGTGCGTTGAATTAGCCCTTTTGCCATGCCGGCGCGGACAAAGTCGGCCAGCACTTTCGTGGGATCGGCGTGCCCGCGGATCGACATCACCGCATTGCCATAGGTGGACGCGGCTTCCAACGCGCGTTGAAAGTCGGCGCCATAAACCTCGGGCGGGAAAGAGTCTTGGTTCGGTTGAAAGTTGATGGTGAAGCTGACGATCGTGCGGCCATCGTCGGTAAGTAAATC
>JAWXBP010000004.1 GCA_034440135.1 Planctomycetia bacterium | reverse complement strand
TGTTCCCCCCAGCGGATCATCGGCGTCACAGTGATCTTCATCGGCGCTTTGCTCTCCTCGAGGAACTTCAAGTAGTCCTGGACTACACCCTTCATACCACCCACAGGGGCGCGGTTGATGTACGCGGTGCATTGGGCATCGGTCTTCTCCTCTCTGAATATCTTGTAGAGATAGTAGTCGTAGGGTTCGTCGAGCGATTCGCGACGCACCTCCCTCAATCCGGGACGGGCATCAAGTACGGCTTTTCGTGCTGCCGGTCGCGACGTAGGGATGGCACTCTCAATCGTGCGGAGGCTCTTTACTGCATCGTCGGCGGCTTTCATCGCTGAGTCGAAGTTTTGATCCTTGACCAGGGCCTTCAGTCGCGTGTCAAGCATCGCAGGAAGCCCTTCAGCATACGTTTGCACGAGCCGCTCCGTGAAATCGTCCGCGACGCGGTTGGAGGCGATGCTTGCCGCCGCCTGGGTGAAGTCGGATCTCGCGAGCGCGCTATCCACTTCCGCCCGAAGTTTGTCCTCTCGATGAGCTTGTTTGATCGTGGCGATTCTTTGCGACAGCTTTACTGTGAACACACCGGCGTTGGCATTGAGTTCATCGAGGCCGAGCGGAACGTTCTGCCTGAGCTGCTGATACTCGCTTTTAATGCGGTCGAGTTCTGCGAGATCGTCGCTCGAGTCGATCGTCGTCTTGCTCGAGACCATGAACTCCTTCAGTGCGGCTCGACTTTGGGCGACCTGCGCCTCATGGATGTGCTTCTTGCAGTCCTCGGCCCGTTGTCCGTTGGGTAGTTGCTTCACGTATTCTTTGGCTGCGCGTTTGATCGAAGCCGGATCCCCCCCCGCAACCGCTTTGGCTAGCAGGCCGCCCAGCACGCTCTCGCGTCGTTCATCGAATTCTTCCAACTCCTTCGTACCATGCATCTGCGGAAGGAGCACATGCGAGAGGAGACCAGGCCACTTCTCTTGCTGGCACCCGGCAAAAAAAGTGCGCGCCTGCGCAAGATCATCGACCGCCGCCTCGGGGCTTTCGAGGATCACCACATTGTGAAACCACTGTGACCGCCGCCACGCGTATCTCGCCGTGTCAACGCCACCGACCAACAGCGCCACCCAGGAGACCAGGGCCACCACAGCGACGAGGCCAGCTGACCGTTTCACTGTCCGGAGCCGACGGGCAACAGCCGATTTCTTAGGCACGCTCCCCAGGAGTTCGGAGCACCGCTGCTTGACTCGAGTCGCCCCCGGTGGCCAGAGACGGGCAAACCGCGCGCTGTGCCAGTTGGCCTCAATTTCTGCGGTACTGATCTCCTCGAACCTAGACGCCAACCACAACAAGGGCTCGACGAGTCCGAACGGCTGCTGGTCGTCAAGGTTGGGCTGGCAGCCGCCCTCCGGGTCCCGCCGACACCGCCCAAAGGCGCTCGCCGGAAAGACGGCGCAGTTACCGAACTGAATACCCAGCGGTAAATCCACTGCCACTTCCACCTGCTCGACGAGGAAATTACGCACACGATCGACGAGACCTCGGTGGACAGGGCTCGTGCGAAGGTATTCTCGCACCTTCACATTTTCTTCATCGGGCCGGTCGAAGTCGATCGTCGAATGCTGGTCCCACTTTGTGAGCACGACCGCAATGGCTGTGTCAAGATGCGCCTTGCTAGTCTCGTGCAGGCTCCCGAAGAAGTCGGCAACCTTTCTAATTCGGTCAGCAATTACACGCTGCTCGGCAGCGACGACGTTTTCGGGGAGCACCTCCGCCACGACGAGCAGCCCATTGCATTGCTTCAGGTGTCGAAACAGGGCAATGCGTTGTTCGTTGCTTTCGAGATCCTGATTGATGGACTCACCGGCATAGTCGACCATACGAATCTGTGTCATCCCCCGTTCTTCTGAGCCGACAATGAAGTCGATAAGGTAGCGGTCGGGGTCATTAGGCGGTGGAAGTAACCCTCGCGCGAGAGCCTGTGTGGCTCGCGTGATCCACTCGACGCCCTTGCGTTCGGCGACTGAGTCGTCGACGAACGAATCGCTAGCGGCTGATCCTTCGGGGACAGCGACCGGGGGCCATGGGCTTTCCGTCAGGTCCCTCTTGAGCTGTGCCGTCAGCCCATCCGGATGCGGGATGTTGAGCGCAAGCGTGGCCATGTAGCAAGTCTTTCCGGAACTTGTCTGGCCGATCAGGGCAAATCTATACATGGCTGCCGTACCTGGAGGGCGGTTGGACGAATGTCATATCGCGAGCGTGGTCGGTGTTCATCATATTCAGAGGATGAATTAATCTCATCTGCCGGGCGGACAATTGCTACTGCTGTTGCGACTGGCCTTGAGCAAAGGCACGAAAAGTCGCGAGAGGCCACCCAGGGCAAAGAGGGCACCGACAGCCACGACCGTCGCTCCAATCGGCCGACTGACGAACCCGCGAAAGAGTTGCCAGAACGTCTCTTCGACGACAGTGCCCACCGTGCCAATCGCCCCACCGAGGGCCTTACCGCCAACGCGGGCAAGTTTCTCGGTGGCGCCTTTCACAAAGTTACCCGCTTCGTCGAGGTATTCTTCTGGCGTGGCTAACACCATTGCCAGTGCCACGCTGCCTAACCAATATTTCCAATTCGGCCGGACGTAGACATCCCAGAACCGCTTCCCACGGTCACCAGATCGCAAGAACAATCCATCGAAATCTTGAAGCGATAGGCCGCCGCCGGAGGGTGTCGGCAACCAGCCCGCCCGCGCTGCCGCGGAGAACTTCACGGCATCGTCTGCAAGGTCCTCATACCGCCCGATCACAAGGAGCGTGTCGGCGCCACCTTCAGCGATGAGCCGGCTTCGCTCGGCGAGATCGGGAATCGATTCGCCAACCGCCTTTGAGCCCCTCGCGAGCACAGCCATCGCCTCCTGGGCCGGACCATCAAGCGAGTCAAGTTGCTTGACGACCGCCGGTGGCAGGCCATCGGCGCAACTCATGAGCAGCTCTCTCAACACGCGAGTACGGTCAGTCACGTCATCAATTTTACCGCCTGTCTTGGCGACGAGTTCGCAGGCGAACTTGCTCGACGCTGAATCCGCCGCGATGTCGTCCAGCTTTGCGATAGGAACATCGTCGGCGACTTTGGCGATCTTCCGCAATGTCTGGGCCATATCGATGGCACAGGCATTCTGGGAGATGAGTGCCATCGCTATTCCGGTGCCGATGGCGACAATCACCGCGGCCGTATGCGTACGGGCTTTGTCCGTTGTCCGCGCGTCGATTGTTGCGTCCGCGTCTATCGGCCTTCGCAATGCTTTGTCAGTGCTACCCCCGTTTGCCGGCATCATTCGCTCCTGGTTTGTTTCCGAATCCGGACCGCCTGCCCGCGGGCATCGCGGATATTGTTCAGTCAGTGAGCCGCCGTTGCCGGTAAAAGTCGTTCGAGGCTGCCGTCGCCTATCGCAAGCCACCAGGCAGAAATGTTTTGTCGAGCCGCCTCAACGGCGTTGCTTCCCTCAATCAAAGCCTTGCGGCCCACAGCGACCGCCGCCTCGTTGTTGAGCGTCTTGTCAATGCCAGCATTCAACGCCGTCTCCGAAAGGAACCAACCGAGGGGATGATTTCCGGCGAGGTCGATCACCACGCGACGATCACTGCGCATGAAAATTCGCGGATCAAGGCCGTCGATGCAGCGAAATGTCTTGGCGTTCAGGCCGGAACGTTTGTAGGTGCCTCGGACGATCGAAGTCATGTCAACGACTAGCTTTTCTCGCACGGCCGCGATCGTCCGCCGGCTGGCCTGCTGCCCGGCTTCGAGCAGCCAAGGCGCGAGCGATCGCAGCCCCTTCTTTCCCATCTCCTCGGCCGCCTCCGGCACCACTTTCTTAGCCGCCTCAGTCCCGATTCTCTTCGCCATCGCGTTGCGAGTTCCCGTGGCCAGAGCTTTGAGCGTCGCGCCGCCGCCGCGGACCATGAGTACAGCTTCGACACCGTCAATTGCCGCGAAGGCCATGTCGAGGCCCGTCACCGACCGACCCTGGGAGATCTTCGTGACCAGGATGGCAGCGCTGTAGCCCGGTAGCCAGGTGACGGCCCCCGTTGCCGGTGGCCCAACCTCGGCGATTACGCCTTCCGTAGTCATTGCGTCCCATTGGGCCAGCAAACGGGCCGCGTTCTCCGGCTCGCTCGCAAGCCGCTGCAACGCAGCGACTCGCGACTGCGCCGGAAGCGGCCGCGCCAGGAACGACACGAACCGCGGGTTCCCGCGAACACGCTCATCAAGCAAGCCATCGACAACGGCCTCGTCAGCGAAAGTTAGAACGTCGATAAGTCCGTCCTGGCACACCGCGAACCGCGGATCCATAAACACATCGACGGCCAAAGGGCCCACTTTGTCGAGTAAGTGTTCCGCGTCGCCAGGATGGTGGTGGATGAACTCCCAAATTTGTGGGCAAAGGAGGAACGCGTCGCGGGAAAATCCGTCATGCTTGAGCGGCTGCAGCACGCGACGAAAGACGGGATAGACCGTCGACAAGAGCGACTCCCGGAATTTGGCATCTTCTCGGAGCACCTGTGATACCCGCTCGCCGTGCAGCGCAAGGATCGTGAATGCCTCGTCTAGTGCCTCTTCCCGACGATCCGTCTCGAAGGCGTCGGCGACAATCCTGCGGGCCCACGCACGGTAGGCCTCGTCCGACCGGGCGCCATCCAGATCATTCCCCCAATCCTTCGGCTCAAGCCAGGACAGGAGGTTCGTGTCGCCGATGTCCGCTAGCCGGACCACAAGATCACGGTCCCTGGCAATGATGCCGGCCAACGCAACGGCCTCGTCGCCCGTTGCCGAGAAAGCGAACAAGGAGATGATCGATTGAGTGTGTTCATCGTTTCCGATCGCCGCCGCGAGCGTGCTTGGGCCGTCCTCGTCGCGGTCGAGCGTATTGGCCAAGAGCCCCGCAAGCTCGGGCAAGCTTTCGAGCCGCTTGCGGGCATAGCGATGCCGTGGATCACCAAGCCGCTTTAGGTGTGCAATCTTGGCATCGATCTCACTCGGGGCGGACTCGGCGATGACCCCGAAGAACCGCGCGTTGAGGCCGATGACGGACTTGGCAGCAGACTCTTCCCAGCCCGAGGCGACGAGATCGTTAATGGATCGATCAAAATCAAAGGCTGGAGAATTGGTTGCTGCGTTACCGGCCGTGGTGATGCCACCAGGGCTGACAGGGTCTGGCGTTTCGCGCGGCATCCACCACCAAGCCGCAACGGAAAAGAAAGCTACCAAGCCCGCGACCGCAAGTGCACCAGACGGTCCTGTGGCTAAAGACAGCTTGTGGCGACGCTTCGCAGGTTTAGTCCGCTTGGTCGCTACTTTTAACCGTTTGCCCACCATGGCCGCCTTCATTACGGTTGCCCCGAACCGAAGCCAATCAATTACGAGCTGGGCGTATTTGTTTGGCTATCCCCACTGCAATCTTGGTTGACCGAAGATGGCCGGGCTGCCTTCAGCGCCGGCGATGGTCACTATTCCCGAACGGTAAACATAGCCTTGCTGAGTCCGTGACGCAACCATCCAGCCCATATTGGTGGGCGAGCCCGAAATTCGTGTGTTTCCGTCTTCTTCGCACCGCAATTCCAATTCCGAAGCTCGCTTGGATCAGGACTAGACGCATCAGCGCAAAGCATGAGCGAGGGTCGGTTCGTTTCGACTGACCCGCCCTATTACGACAATGTACCGTACGCCGATCTGTCCGATTTCTTCTACGTCTGGCTTCGCCACTCGTCGCGGTGCGTTTTGCCAGACTTGTTTGCCACCGTTGCCGTCCCGAAGGCTGACGAACTGGTAGCGTTCGCGTACAGACACGGCGGAAAAACCGAGGCCAGCCAGTTCTTTCTTGACGGCATGACGCGCGCGATGGGACGTCTCGCCGACGTGTCCCATCCTGGATCACCAGTAACTATTTACTACGCTTTTAAGCAGGCGGACACCGAAGCAGAGGGTACGAACAGTACCGGATGGGAGACCTTCTTGGAAGCGGTGCTTCGCGCAGGCTTCGCGATCTCTGGCACGTGGCCAATGCGCACCGAAGGCAGTGGTCGCATTCGCGGACAAGGGGCGAACGCTCTCGCGTCCTCCATTATCCTTGTTTGCAGGCCACGCGTGTCGGACTCCGGTGCCATCTCCCGCCGTCAGTTCGTCCGGCTGTTGAACGCCGCCCTGCCGCTGGCCCTCGACGCGATGACGCGGGCCGACGAGGGCGAACACTCCCCCGTCGCGCCGGTCGATCTCTCGCAAGCCATCATCGGCCCGGGCATGGCGATCTTCAGTCGGTACGAGGCCGTCCTCGAAGCCGATGGCACGCCGATGACGGTCAAGACCGCCCTGCAACTTATCAATCGCTTCCTCGCCGAAGACGACTTCGACGCCGACACCCAGTTCTGCCTCCACTGGTTTGACCAATATGGCTGGGACACTGGAAAATTTGGCGAGGCCGACACGCTCGCACGGGCCAAGGGCACAAGCGTTGACGGCGTGAAAGCAGCCGGCGTTATCGAAGCGGGCGGCGGAAACGTGCGCCTGCTTAGGTGGAAGGAATACCCGGCCGACTGGAACGCCAAACTCGATTCGCGGTGCCCCGTCTGGGAAGCCCTCCACCAGTTGATCCGGGCTTTTTCGAGCAAGGGCGACGCCGGTGCCGGCAAGGTGCTCAAAGGCGTTGTAAATCAGGCTCTTCCGCAGAATCTGTGGGTGGAGTAACGCGTTTTGTACGGGGCTCTGCCCCGAGCCCCGAGGTTTTGTGAGTCATGACGCAGGCATCGTGGC
>JAWXBP010000003.1 GCA_034440135.1 Planctomycetia bacterium | reverse complement strand
TGCGGGGTCGCCTTATGATCGCGAGCATCCGCTGGCGGCCAACCTCAATCAGGTGATCGATACCTCGCGCGATGATCCGGTGTCGGGGTCGATTCCGTTAAGGGCGAGTTGGTGTGAGGTGGAGAGGTTGGCGTCGTAGTCCTATTGTTTCCGCGGAGCAAACTCATGCGCTCGACCCAGCAATTCAACATCACCTTGTCTGACGATAAGGCCGAAATGGTTCGCGCCAAGGTGGCGTCCGGCGAGTACGCGACGGAAACCGAAGTGCTTCGCGATGGACTGCGCGTCTTGCTGGCGCGTGACCGCGCCGTCCATGCCTGGTTGCAGACGGAAGTGGCTGCCGCCTATGACGCGCTCAAGAAGGATCCGTCGCGTGCGGTGTCTGCATGCAAGGTGCGTGCGCGCCTCGCCGAGGCGCATCGAAAAGCGGCTGTAAAGGCGTGAAGACCTGCACGGTCGCTTTCGCCCCGGAGGCGGAAGATGACCTTGCCGAGTTGGACGACTACATTGCAGTACACGGATCCCCTGTGGCAGTGAACTGCGTGCTCGACCCGTCGAGCTAGGATTTCGGGAAGGAGGAATCCGCATGAACCTCGTAAACCATTGATGCACAATCTATTCCAAGATACTTCGATCCCCGCTACCCCCTGCTCTACCCCCAAATCAATTTTTTGGCATTCATTGCGTGCTCCGGCACCCGAAAGACGTAGCTGGCCAGGCGCCGGCCGTCGCGCTTTTCCGGCTGGCGGCCTTTTTGGAGATACCAATGGAATTTCGGTTTCTCGAATGGCGAATTGATGATTGGGTTTTCGACGTGGTTGATCTGGCTCACGGCGCAACATTCCTATGCAACTCATGGTCGATACCCTGAATCAGCTTGCGCAGGCTTGGAGAACGAGGCTGATCCAGATTGAGGTGGGGCACGATCTGAACCGCCCAGACAAACTTGTCCGCGCCCGTTACATCTTTTCGTCGAATGCGCAGCGCATCGGCCAGCATTTCCCACGCGCCAACAACCGCGTCCGGTGGGATGGCCCTAAGCGGCTGAGTCTTCGCGTTAGGAAAGGCACTGCGAATTGCATGATCGTCGGCAATGAACCAGCTCTCGGTCTCCTCGATCGCCAACCTGAACAAAACCCGCTGCGGCTTTCGCGGCAACTGCTCCAGCATGCCTTTGAGCTGCGCCAGAAATTCGACGCAGGGTGTGTCGTCCGCGTCCACCACCACGACGACACAGCAATTCGCCCCGAGATAAGAGAAGCCCTTGAGTTTCGCGGGCAATTGGTGCAACAGGGTTTGTTGTTTTGGGTCGGGTCTTGCAAGGGGATTCACCGGCAGGTTCCCGCGACCGCGATGGGGATGGATGCGAAAGTCCACATCCTCGACGAGCTGAAACTTTCGCGTCAGCACCTCGCGCACGGCCGAAACGTCCGAGGCGCCCTCGACGAGTACTTCGAAATACGTCACGGATTGCCAATGCCAAAATGATTCGAATACCAGAGGCTTCCCATGGGAATACCCTCGTCGTACATCGCGCGCACGCCCTCGATGTTTGCGGCACAAGTCATCTGACTGAATCCATCCGCACCTTTTTCGAGAATCCATACCTCGTCTGGAGTAAGCGCGTCTACGAAGTTCGGCGCATGCGTCGTGATCAATATCTGCGGCCCACCCTTCTTGCGCGCAAACTCTTTGAACTCGCACGCCAAGTCACCCAAAAGCTGGTGATGCAATCCATTTTCTGGTTCCTCGATACCGATAAGCGGTGGAGGGCTAGGGTCTTCCATCAACAGCATGTAGGCCAGCACTTTCAGAGTACCGTCCGACATATCCTGCTGGAAAAATGGCTCCGCGTAGCCTTCCGAGCGAAATTGCAAGAGCAACCGCTTGTCCGGTGTGGCAACCGGCTCAATGCTTTGAACGCCCGGGACCTTCCTGGCAATACGATCGAGCATGGCCTGGAATCCGGACGGATGTTCGCGTGCGACGAACTGTAAGTATTTCGCAAGATTCTCGCCGGTACGGTCGAGGTGCGGTTCCGCGCCCGCCATTGGCTGGCCCCTGGCTGAATGCGGGGCGAAATATGACAAATACCAGCCTGAAAGGAAGCTACGAAAAGTCGCAATGCGTGGATGATCGGCGAGCGTGCCCAATGTCGAAATGCCGAGTACTTGGCGATCGGACATCTTTACGTCATCGCGTCGATTGCCTTCTGCTTTGACTGTCGCTTCTCCTGCCCATGCCGTCCCCTGGCCGTCGCTGATTTCCAGAAACGAGAAAGGTTGACCCCAGCTTTGCCCTTTGCGACGTTGACGGAGACGCTCATACACCACAACTGTCCGTCCGCGTGCATCGTTGTCGATGTGCAGCGAATAACTGATTGGACGTGCGTCACTGTGCTCGCGGTATCGAACCTCGAACTTGATCGCATCTGTACTACCTTGCGTCCGCAACCGGTCAAGCCCGCCACGGTTCGGCTTGTCGCAAGCGGATTGCACGCCTTCCGTCAGGCAATCACCCAAAAAGCCCAGTGCATCCATCAGGCTCGACTTTCCCGTGCCATTTGCTCCGATTACGGCCATCAAGCGAGGCAGAGCATCCGCGTCGTTGTCGAACGTCTTTCCCAACGTAACGTTTTTGAGCGCGCGGAAGTTCTGGATCTGCAGTCCCTCAAGTATGGCCATCAGATCAGCTCCTTCACGACCATCAATTCATTCCCGCGCTCGCCGATCACCTTCACCGCGATGCGCTTGAGCTCGCCGCCGGCAAGGGGCTCGCATACGGTGCCGGCCAGGTGGTCCCATACGCTGTCATCCAGCGACGCGCCAAGCGATCGCTTGAGGTTGTCCCAAGCCTGGGTCTTGGGAAAGAACACCTGCGTCGCAAAAAAGCTCATGCCGTTGTAGTCGGTGTCGAGCATCCAGCACGGCAGGTTGTCTCCATCGGTCGACTCGGTGCTCATGCTGGCCGGGTTGAAGATGTCCAGCCCCCGAACCTCGACTTCCCAAAGTGCCGCGGCCGTCGCGTCACCTTTCGCAGACTTGACTTTTCGGACATCGACGTCCGGCAGCCCGGTAACGGAAAATATCTCGCTCGACCGATTGGTCTTGAGCAGGTCGTCCATCACCACGTCCGGCGTCACCGCCACGTACTGCGCCGGCAACCCGGCCTTTTTCGGGTCTAGCAGGAATTCATGCGCCTTCGGGTCAACGGCGAATCCGAACACGTACAGCGCTTCGTACCCGCGGTGCTTCGCTTCACTGGTGGCCTCAAACGCCAGGTGACTGGTGACCGCGCCGTCCTGGGGACCGAACACGATGGCGATGCGCTTCGCAGAGCCGTTCTGCTCCACTGCCTCGGCATGCAGCCATTCACCGTCGCTGATGGCGCGAATCTCGGCGAATTGCAGTTCCTTGTTGCCAGGGAGTCGCAGGGTTTTCGAGAGGCGCAGCATCGCCAGCATGCGCTCGACATGGGATGCAAAATCGCCGGCGGGGCGAGCGTAGGGCGTGGCCGGTTGGTCTGTACCAGTGGTGAGGCGGGTCGCGGTCACGCCGATAGCGCCGCTATCTTCAGCCGTCAAATTCATCGGTGCAGGCAATGTGGCCTCGACGACAAATGGACCGGAGACTCGTGTGATGTTCTCAGTCACTTCCGGCCGATCGACAAGGACCTCCATCTTTGGTGGTTCTTTGTTGGCGATGCTCTTGAGCGTAATGTGGGGGACGAGCCCGCCAACTTCTTCGCCTTTTTGGTTCTGCTTCCGTGCGTACACGAATCCGCCCTGAGGGCCGCGTTTCTGCTCCTTCAAATCGTAATATGGAAACGTTGCGGTTAGGAGGCGCTGGCGCGCAAGCGCGAGCGGGACGCGCGACGTGTCACAGGTAATCCAGCGTCGCCCCCACTGCTCCGCAACGAATGCGGACGTACCGGAACCGCAAGTAGGATCGAAAACGAGATCGCCAGGGTCAGTGGTCATAAGCATACAGCGCTGAATTGTCTTGGTCGTGGTTTGAACGACGTAGTACCGAACTTCGGCAAAACCGCCTGTAAGTGTGTCACCCCGTTGATTGCTAAGCGGTGAGTATGGGAAGTCTGTAGCAAATCGGCGATACGAAAGCGTTGTACCGTATGCCTCCAAGCGCTGAGCTTGTTCAAGGCGTTTCAGCCCTGTGAAGTCCGTTTTGAAGGTTCCTTTTCCCGGCTTGTAGTCTCTCCCACCAAACGCGTAGGTCACGCTTGCGCACGAACGGCTGAAAATTCGACCCAAACTTCACGCCATACGGCGGGTCCATGTAGATCAACTGCACCTGCGGCCCAAGCCTTCGTATTTCAGCAGTGAGTTCATCACCTGCAAGCTGTCTCCGAGGATCATGCGGTTGGCCCATGGGCCCTGGTGCTCATAGGCGGACAGTTGGTCGGTCACGTCCATGCCGGCGTCGCCAAATAAACTGAGCGTGGTGCCCTTCGCCACGCGGTGCTTGATGCCGTCGAGAATCGCCTTGGTGGAGTGCCGCTCATGGACGAAGAGCGGCACCGTGGGCACGGTGATCTGGTGGCGCTCGGCTTTGCCGGCCCAGTCGAGGTAGGGCTTGGAGAGCGTTTTCAGCAGGCCAGTAGTGGCTTTCAGGCTTTCGATCTTGTAGAGACCGCCTTGCCACTCCTGCGGCTGCGCGAAAACCTTGGCTTCGCCTTCAGTGGCGACGCGGTCAATCAGGCCGATCAGCCAGTCTCCGAGGTCGCGGCTGGCGTTTGCGTCCCAGCTCAGGGCCGGGTCGAGGCTGGAATCGTAGCGGTAGGTCTTGGGCGGTTTCCGTGCGGCGAAGCGGTGTTGGACGCCGTCATCCGGCCGTTGCACCACCTGGTCGTCGTGTTTGTAACTTTCGGTCGAGGGCGGCAGGGCGCTCGCCCGGCTGGCGCGACTGGCCGTACCTTTTGCAGCAGCCGCGACCTTGCGTTTGCGAACTGCCGGTTTGGCGGGCTTGGGCTTTGAGGCTTTGCGGGGTGGTTTCGCTGTGGCTTTCGCGGCCGGCCGCTTGGCGGTGGACTTCGCAGCGACCTTGGGGGCGACGGGTTTTTTTGTCTTTTTTGTCAGCGGCATTTTTTAAGAGAGCACAGACAGGGGATGTTCGATTATGGGGGATGCCTATAGCTTCCGCAAACCAGC
>JAWXBP010000002.1 GCA_034440135.1 Planctomycetia bacterium | reverse complement strand
GCACGGCTTCAACAAACTCGCGATCGTCATGCAATACGCGGAAAACCGACAAAAATGTGGGTAAGGATGAGGGTTTGCACCCCTGGCTATTGTCTGTCGGCCCTACCGGGGCTGAGTTCAACGGCCAAAGGCGCCAATTCGCCGAGCAAAAGTCTTCGTGCTCAGCTACCACCTGACATGCGTATCTGGCGTGAGGAAGTGGAGGCGCCAGTTCTAAGCAGCCCGGCGTTGCTGCGGAACCGCTGGGCGTAACGGCTTCCGGCCGACCATGATCAGCGACATGCCGGGCACCGGCAGAACGAGTTCCAGCAACCGGGCCACTGGCAACAAGCGGTCGAACCAGATCATCTGCCGCGGGGAGAGCGTACGGCGGCGGAGCACGTGCCCAGAGACGGCCCAGCCGAGCGTGCCCAGGCGGCTGAAGCGGTGCGTGAACACGACGTCGAGGCCGGCGTTCGAGAGCTTCCGCTCCAGCGCTGCCGGTTCGTAGCGGCGAAAATGCCCCAGTGCCGCGTCGATGCCGGTATAGAGCCGTTCGCCGGCTGGCACGACGAGGATGCAATGTCCGCCCGGCTGCAGCGCTGCGGCGAAGGACCGGAGCACTTGCTCGTCGGGCTCCAGGTGCTCCAGCACGTTAGAGCAGAAGATGGTGTCAATGCGCTCCGCCGCGCAGGCTTCGACGTCCGCTTCCGCTGTCAGATCGACCGGCATCACGCGGACGCGTTCGTCGTGGGCGAAGCGTTGTTCGAGCCGGTCGAGATAGACCTCTTCGCGATCAGCAAGCACCAGGCGCTCGCAATCGTCGAACAGTTGACTGAGATTGCCGATGCCGGCGCCGGCCTCTAGCACACGGCGGCCGAGGAACGGCCGGACCTGGTCGACGATCCAGCGGTTGTACTGATCGGCTTTCGCGACCGCGGTCAGGATGTAGAACCCGGCGTGCGTCGTGAATTGCGTGTCCCAAGCGCGGCAACGCACGGCGCGCATGAGATGGCGAAGCAGTCCAGCCCGGCGCGGCAGCGACTGCGTGTCGCAGGCAATCTCACGAATCTTCGCGTCCCATTGTGCGAGGCGGCAAATCAACTCCGTGACGATTTCGTCGCCGTGGCTCGTGAGCCGCAGATGGCGTAGCACGTCGGCGCGGACCGCGATCGGAGCGCTCCAGCCTTCGGACAGCGAAAGCCCGAACATCGCATTCAGACAGCGCGTCGTCATTCGCTGAGCCAATAACGGGCGTGGCCGTGAAACGGAGCGCGGAGGGGCACTCGAAGGCGCGGCGAGGACGGCGTCGGCCAGTCCGCCGCGGATTGGCCGGAGCCAGGCGTCGAGATTCGTATCAACCGGCGCGGCGTCGAGCGGGGCAATCAGCGCAATATCGCCGCGCATTTGCTGAATCGCCTTACGGAGCGCTTCGCCAAAGCCGCGGCGAGCGTGCCGAATCAGTCGGACGCGCTCGTCTACCGAGGCGAGTTCGGCGACTGTTTTCCAAGCGTCGCCGGCCGAGCCGTCGGCGACCACCACGATCTCGCCCTGGCGACCGTCCAAGTGATCGAGCCACGCGCGCAGTTTCGCTGTCACGCCGGTGGCGCCCGTTGAGAGCGGTAGCAACACGGAGACCCGCGTGAGCTGTTGCGCATCGAGGCGCTGCAGGCTGGGCTCCGACGCCACGGAAGCGAGCGACGGCTGGGCCGGCGCGCGCTGGCAATCGAACGGCACCGCGACTCCTTTCGCGATCCTGGAGGACTGGCCGAATATCTGAATTCCTTGAGCGGGCAATTTATCGGAACGGGGAAACGGGGGCCAGACGAGTTGCTTAGCCCGATCGGGTGGTTCCGGCGATTGCATGGCGGGCGATCGTGCCGTAACTTCATGGAGCGCATTTCGCCCACATTTCCCTGTCGAGGCCGCATATGAAATCGCTGCTCACCCCGCTATGGTTAGCCGCCCTGCTGGCGTTCCCCGCCGCCCTGCCTGCCGCTGAGCCGGCCGAAGTGGACTGGCAACCGCTGTTCAATGGCGAAAACCTGGACGGCTGGGAACACATCGGTCCCGGCAAATTCGTCGTCGAGGACGGCCTGATGAAGACCGAAGGGGGCATGGGCCTCCTGTGGTTCGCCGGCGAGAAGTTCGGCGACTGCACCATCCGCATCGTGTTCAAAACGACCAAGCGGGCGGATAACTCCGGCGTGTACATCCGCATTGCCGACAAGCCGGACGATCCCTGGTACGCCGTGCATCACGGCTACGAAGTGCAGATCATCGACGGCGATCAGCCGCTGCGGATGACGGGCAGCGTTTATTCCTTCGCGCCGGCGAAAGCGAAGCCGTCGAAACCGTCCGGCGAATGGAACACGCTGGAGATCACGCTCGACGGCAATCTCGTCCACACCAAGCTGAACGGCGAAGATGTGGCCGATTTCAATCCCGCTGATCCGGTCCCCAAGCTCAACCCGCGCGGCGGCATGGGCGATCCGGAACCCGGCCCCCGGCCCGAAGCCGGCTACCTCGGGCTGCAGAATCACGATGAGGACTCGACCGTCTTCTTCAAGGACGTGGCGGTGAGGAAAGGAAAGTAGGTGGAGTAGGTGAAGTAGTAAGTAGGTGAAGTAGGTTCAATTAAGCGTGGATCGACGCCGCGCGGCGAACGCGCGCCTCGTTCACCTACTACCTCCTTCACCTACTACCTACTTCACCTACTACCTACTTCTTTCCCGGCTCCGCGACAAACTGATATCCCGCGCCGCGGACGCTCAGAAAGTGCCGCGGTTCCGCGGGATCGAGTTCGAAGTATTTACGGAGTCGCATCACGAAGTTGTCCACGGTGCGCGTCGTGGGGCTGTTGGAGAGGCCCCAGACGTTGTCCAGCAACTGCGAACGGCTGACGACGGAGCCTTCGTTTTCGGCGAAGTAGCGTAGGAGCTTCATCTCCATATGCGTCAACCGGCAGGGCTCGTCGCGGACCGCGACTTTGAAGGTGTTGAAGTTAATCTTCACGCGGCCGGCGGCGAATTCAAACGAGTCGCCGACTTTCTGATCGAGCCCGATCCACGGCGTGTGGGCGTGGCGCGCGAGTAGATTGCGCACGCGCGCGATCAACTCGTCCAGATCGAAGGGCTTTTCCAGATATTGATCTGCGCCGACATCGAAGCCGCGCGTGCGATCTTCCGCCAAGGTCCGCGCGCTCAGGATCAGCACCGGCAAGACGTGGCCCGCTTCGCGCAGCGTTTCGCAGACGGTGTACCCGCTCATGCCCGGCAGCATGAGGTCGAGAATCACCAGGTCGACCGGCTCGGTGCCTTGTTCCACGAACTTGAGCGCCGTCGGTCCGTCGCCCGCTACGGTGACGCGATAGCCCTCGGCCTCAAGATTGAACTTGATGCCGATCGCCAGGTGCTGCTCGTCCTCCACGACGAGCACATGGCGCGTGCTTTTCACCGGCACGGAAGCAAGCGATGGATTCACAAAGATCATTCCAGGAACGCGGAAGCGACGAATGAAGTATCGCACGCTTGCCACAGCCCGACAACGTACAGAAGTGCCCGCGAAACACGCGAAATGACGCGAAAATGGAGAACTATCGAGCGATCCAAGGAAGGACACGGAATGTTTGGATTCTTTCCCATGTTCTCCGTGTGTTCCGTGGACCGATCCGCCCGTCGTTCGATCGCTTCAGTTTTTCGCGTCCTTTCGCGTGTTTCGCGGGCCAATCCGCCGGTAGAAGGCGTTGCTGTTCAGCGGTATACTCCCGGTTTCGTTCGCGGTCGCGTTCCCTGGAAGCGTTGAGGAGTTTGACATGTCGGTCAAGGAATTCATGCGGAAGCACTACCTGCACTTCAACGCCCGGGAAACCGTGGCGGCGGCCGAGGCATGGTGCGAATTGATCGACGGCGGCGGCAAGATGTTGCTGGCCATGGCCGGAGCGATGAGCACCGCGGAGTTGGGCATCTCGCTGGCCAAGATGATCCGGGCCGGCAAGGTGCACGCGATTTCCACCACGGCGGCGAACTTCGAGGAAGACATCTTCAATCTGGTCGCCCATCGCGACTACAAAGTCGTCCCGGACTGGCGGGCGCTTTCCACTGAGGCCGAGGTTGAGCTGCGCGACGCGGGCTTCAATCGCGTGACCGATACCTGCATCCCGGAAACGGTGATCCGCGATATCGAGGGCAAATTGCTGGAGTACTGGGTCGAGGCCGCGAACAAGGGCGAGTCGTACTTCTCGACCGAATACTTCTATCGGCTCTTCGACGACGGCGTGATCGACCGCGTCCGCCACTTGCCGAAGGAGCACTCCTGGGTCTGGGCCGCCTACGAGATGAAGATTCCGGTCTACACGCCGGGCTTCGAAGATTCGACGCTCGGAAATATTTTCGCCGCCCGCGTGTTGGAAGGGGAAGTGAAGAGTCACTCAGCGATCAAGTCCGGCACGCAGCAGATGGAGCACCTGGTCCGCTGGTACTTGGAGAACACACCGAAGCACGAGATCGGCTTCTTCCAAATCGCCGGCGGCATCGCGGGGGACTTCGCGATCTGCGCCGTGCCGCTGATCATCCAGGACCTGGAAAAGAAAGTCCGGCTGTGGAGCTACTTCGCTCAGATCTCGGACTCGACCACGTCGTACGGTTCGTACTCCGGCGCGGTCCCGAACGAAAAAATCACCTGGCACAAGCTGGACCCCGAAGCGCCGAAGTTCATGATCAACTCGGACGCGTCGATCGTGGCGCCGCTGATTTTTTCTTACGTGCTCGGGGAATAGGGCTCGATACGCTTTGAACCGCGGAGGCGCTGAGACGCAGAGGGAGGGGGTTTCTATTGCCGGTCCATATTTGGGAGAAGTATGATAGTAGTGGAACGAGCGCTATCGCGCTCGTATCGAGACACGCGGAGTTGGAAGCATATGGCAACGATTGAAGCATTACTTACCGCCGAAGAGTTTTTTGCCATTCCACGCGGCGATCAGCCGAAGGAATTGGTGCAGGGAAGGATTATTTATATGACGCCGCCGGGACAGCCGCACGGACTTGTTTGTATCGAAATTGGATTCATCCTTCGCTCCTACCTGGCAACCCACGACATTGGTCGAGTTGTCGGAAACGACAGCGGCTGTATCACTGCGCGGGATCCAGACTCGGTTCGCGGCCCCGATATCGCGTTTTACCGGCACGATCAAATCCCCGAGAAGCCGTTTCCGCCGGGTTACTGGAAGGCCGTCCCGCCCCTCGCATGTGAAGTCCTATCGCCCAGCGACGTTTGGGCGGAAGTCCTGGAGAAAGTGACCGAGTACTTCCGCGCCGGCGTGATCGTCGTCTGCGTGTTTGATCCCGCGCGTGAAACCATTCAGGTTTTCCGCGGCGATCGCCAGCCGGAATCTTTGTCCGGCGATGCGGAATTGAAGCTGCCGGAGGTGCTCGGCGAGGAATTCGCCGTGCCGGCCAAGAAGTTCTTCGTGTGAGCATTCCGGACGAGACTCCGCCGTCTACGGCGCTCCCGCGCAATGTCCGCCTGCTGGGCTTGACCAGCCTGGTCAACGACATCGCCAGCGAGATGATCTTTCCGCTGTTGCCCAAGTTCTTGTTGGGCGTGCTGGGAGGTGACAAGCTATTCCTTGGCGTGATTGAAGGGATCGCCGAGTCGACCGCGAGCCTGTTGAAGTTGTTTGCCGGCGCCTGGTCCGATCGCTTGGGACGGCGCAAGGGATTTGTCGTTTTTGGCTACTTGTTAGCGGCCCTGGCGCGGCCGTTGATCGGTATCGCCGCCGCGCCCTGGCACGTGCTCGCCGCGCGATTTTCCGATCGCGTCGGGAAGGGAGTGCGGACCGCGCCGCGCGATGCGTTGATCGCCGAGTCGGTGCCTCCGGGAATTCGCGGGCGGGCGTTTGGCTTCCACCGCGCGATGGATCACCTCGGCGCTGCGATCGGGCCGCTACTGGCGACCGGATTCCTGTTCCTGTGGCCGGGCGAATATCGGGCGCTGTTCTTGCTGACACTGATTCCCGGCCTGCTGGTGGTGTCGATCGCCATCTTCGGCTTGCGCGAACCGCCCCGAGAATCATCGCCGCAAGTAAATACGAGGCCGGCTTCGGCTTCCGAGCCCGTCCATCGCTCGGCGTCGCGTAGCCATTTCGATCCGCGATTTCGCTGGCTGCTGGCGGCGATCGTTGTATTCACGCTGGGCAATTCCAGCGACGCGTTCCTGCTAGTCCGCGCCGAAGAGCTTGGCGTCGCGCCGGTATGGCTGCCGACGCTGTGGTGCGCTTTTCATCTGATGAAGAGCGGCGGCAATCTGATCGCGGGACGAATCACCGATCGCGTTGGGCCACGACCGATGCTCCTCGGTGGATGGATTGCTTATGCTTTGATCTACGCTGGCTTTGCCTTCGCCACGGCGGCCTGGCACGCCTGGGCGCTGTTCGGCGTGTATGCGTTGCATTACGCCGTCACCGAGCCGGCCGAAAAAACACTCGTCGCGGAATACGCGGGCGCGCGACGCGGACTGGCGTTCGGTTGGTTCAACTTTGCCTTGGGCATCGTCGCGCTGCCGGCCAATTTGCTCTGCGGCGCACTTTACAGAAGCCATGGCGCGGCCGGAGCATTTGGCCTCGGCGCGGCGCTCGCTGTCATCGCGAGTGTGATTTTGACGCGACTCTACTCAGCCAGACAACAGTCGATTCAGCCCGGGGAAGAGGACGTTGCGGTCGGGTGACTCGACCCAAACACGGAAGTTAGTGCGCCCGCGCGGCGCTCGGGGCAGTGATGCGTCGCGCGAGCTAACTTCGTTTTGGATGGAAGTTGAAGCAACGTCCTCTCCGCCGGGCCGACCGGCCGCATGGCTACCAGGGCAATCGCCCGAGCAAGGCCAGGATCAGGATAATCACGAGCACCAGGCCCAGCAGGCCGCTCGGACCGTAACCCCAGTTGCGACTGTGCGGCCACGTCGGCGCGGCGCCGAGCAACAGTAGTATGACGACGATGAGCAGAATGGTTCCCAGACCCATGGAATACTCCTACCTGACAGGTGTGCGTTGTGGTGAAGGACCGAAGGTGGTGGCTTCGATCGTGATGAAATGACCATAGCAATCGTCATGCCAACGGCATTTCGCGTGATTCCGGGTCGTTTCCGCGTACACTCTGAGCCGGCGACGATCAGCTTGACGCGGCGGCGCTCACGAAACGCTCATTTCCGGATTCGATAATTCCGGCTGGCGGTTCCAGGGCGGACTGCGTAGGCTTAATGCAACCTGCGCGGCGGCGAATCGCCCCGCGCGCGGTGCGCAACCTGAATTCCCGCCGCGCGACGGGACAGGCAGCTAACCCTGGAAGCATTGACGGAGATCTGGGATGTACAAGTGGATGACGTTGGCGGCCCTCTGTTTGAGCCTCACCGCGACCGCCTGGGCTGAAGACAAGCAGGAAGACGAGGCCAAGTTCGACGCCAAGGCGATCGTCGGCAAGTGGGATACGAATCCGGTCTGAAGTTGGGCGAGAAAGTGACGGAAGACCGCCTCAAGGGGACAATCACGATCACCGACGAGACCATCACGCTGCAAGGCGAAGAGACCGCCGGGAAGTTCGTGATGAAGTACAAACTCGACGGCGACAAGTGGCCGGTCAAGTTCGACATGGAAATGACGGAGTCCCCTTTCGGCGCCGGCCCTAAGGCCAAAGGGCTGATGGAAATGAAGGACGACAAGCTGACGATGGTCTACGTAATGGACGAAGGCTCCGCCGACTACCCCGAGAAGCTCGAATCGACCAAAGATAACAAGGCCAACATGTTCGTCTTGAAGAAGAAAACCGAGTAGCCCTCGCTGTTTTTCCCACACTAGCCCGTAGCGCCAGCGAGGGAGAGTTGACGTCGCGTACCGAGGAAGATCAAACTCTCAGTTGCCCTCAACGCAGAGCAACCGAGAGTTTGAACTCCTCGCTGTAAGCCAACGTCCTCTTTCCCTCGCTGGCGCTACGGGCTAGTATAAGCGTCGCCCACCTCGTTTCACTTCCGCGGAATCAGCTCCAAGCACACCAGCCGATCACGACCGCGGACATAGAGTAGCCCGTGCGACAGAATCGGCGCGGCCCAAGCGGGATAGCGGATCAGCGGTGGCGGCGGAAAGCCCGGCGGCGAGTCGGTCGAAGTCTGGTCGAGGAGCATCACGCGCGAAATCTCTTCATAACGTTCGGGATTCGGCTTCAACAGCGACAACATCCCGCGCTCGGCGAGGCAAATGAAATGCCCGTCGACGTATAAGAGCGACGACCGCGTGAGGCCCGGTTCGCTCCACTTCACGTTGCCGGTGGCAAATTCCAAGCAGCGCAGTTCCGCGTTCTCGCTGTGTCGGCCGCTCGATGCATAGACGTAGCCGTCGACGTGAATCGGCGTGTTCCAGTGCGTCTGCAAGCGCTTGTTGCGAATGGTCCGATCTTCGTCGCTCCAGACGACGTCGTAACCGCCGGGGCGCACTTTTAACAGCGCGGCGCCGGGGCCATACGTTTCGGAAATCAACACTTGGTCGCCCACGACGACCGGATTGCTGGCGTTCACGCTTTCCAGAATCTTTGCGCGCCAGGGGAATTGAAAATCGAGTTTCCCAGCCCGCGGATCAAAGCCAAACAAGCCGCCCCGCGCAAAAACGAGACACCAATCGCGTCCGTTGATATTGGCCAACGTCGGGCCGGCATAACTCGCCAGTTCATCGGCAAGCTTATAGCGCACCGCGCCAGTGTATTTGTCGAAGGCGACCACGCCGGAGCCTGCCCCATCGACTTGATCGAGTCGGCCTGGCGCCGCGGCCTGATCCGCCAGCGCGCTGCCGCCAATTTGGACGAGTAGCAAGTCCTCAAAGATCACCGGCGTGCTGCCCACACCGAAAAAATTCTGCACCACGCCGAATTGGGTCTGTGTGTTGATTTTCCAGACAAGCGCGCCGTCGATCGCCCGAACGCAGTGCAGCATTCCTTCCGCGCCGAGGAGGTACACCCGACCGCCGTCGACCACCGGCGAGCAGCGCGGGCCGTTGTCGTAGCCGTAAAGGTCCTGATAATCGGTCGAATACGCGAACCTCCACAGCTCCTCGCCGGTCTCGCTCTGCAGGCAAATCAGCACCGCCTGGTCACGGATGCGCTCGAACTGAAATAATCGGCCGCGGCTGATGTTCGGCATCCCGTAGCCGGTGTCAACCCGGTGCTGCCAGACGATCGGTGGTCCCTCGGCAGGCCAGGGGGCCAGAATACCCCGCTCGCTCGATTTGCTATCGCCGTGCGGACCGAGAAACGCGGGCCAATCCTGACCGGTGCGGCGCGTGCGTAAATCCTCCGGAAAGTCGTCCTTCGCCGGATCGAACGCAACCGTCTCCGCGGCGAAGCCGGAGGCTACGGTGAAGCTGACCAAGGCCAACGCCAGAAAAAACGACAACCAACGCACGTGAAACGCCCCTGTGAAGTGCAGGTCTTTCGCGGAGTATAATGCAGCATCGCCCCTGCGACGAGCCAGCGCCCCTTTTTCCATCGCCAGACATTTCGCTAACCATGGACGACGCCTCGAAATCCGACCTGCTCGTCGTCAACCATCGCCTGCGGATTCCGCGGAGCGAATTTGAGTTCACTTTCGCGCGCAGCTCCGGCCCGGGCGGGCAGAACGTCAACAAAGTCAACAGCAAGGCGATCCTCCGCTGGCCGCTCCTCGCAAGTCCCAGCGTCCCCGAAGAAGTGCGCGTTCGACTGACCACGCAACAGCGCCGGCGCATGACGCGCGAAGGAGATTTGCTGGTCGTCAGTCAACGGTATCGCGACCAGGCGCGGAACATCGATGATTGCCTGGAAAAGCTCCGCGAAATGCTCGCAGAAGCCGCAATACGCCCGGTGGTCCGTAGAGTGACCAAGCCCACGCGCGGCATGATCGAGCGTCGGCTCAAGCAGAAGAAACAACTCTCCAGCAAAAAACGCGACCGCCGCACCGGAAACACGGCGCACGACGAGTAGCGGGCCAGCTGATTCAACTAAACATCGAAGCGCGCCCAACCGCCGGAAAAGCGCTTTCAATGTGCTCGATCGTCGGCTGCTTCGTGTTCGTCGGCCAGGTGATCGCCACCACGTCGAAACGGACTGCGTTTTCCAAGAGGCCATGTCGCCGGAGATAACTGAGCGCGAGGCGCGTCAAGCGGCGCTGCTTGTCTTGATCGACCGCTTCGGCCGGATGTCCCGCGTCGTGCGTGGCGCGCGTCTTGACCTCGACGAACACCACGGTGCGCCCATCGACGGCGACGAGATCCAACTCGCCGAGAAAATCCCTTTCCCCGCCCCCGACGATTTTGTAGCCCTTCCGCTGGAGCAACTTGCGCGCGGCTATCTCGCCGCGCTGGCCCAAAGTCTGGGGAGCAAGATACCGACGTATGCGCGCGAGCATTTCGTTCCATAGTACGCGCAGCATCGTTAACTCCAGGTTTCGGTCAACGCAACACCAGCCCGTAGCGCCAGCGAGGGAGAGAGGATGTGGGTGATAGTCTGATCGAATACGCCGAGTAGACCGTATACCTGCGATCGATAACGGTTTTGGCGAACTGGAACGTCAATCTGGCGTTCATGTCAAGCTATCACCGTCGTCAACCCTCCCTCGCTGGCGCTACGGGCTAGTATAAGCGTGGCGCTACGCTTCCACGACCTGGCCTTCCGCGAGTCGCACGATCCGGTCGGCTTCCTGGGCGATCGAAAGATCGTGCGTGACCATGCAGATCGTCAGGTGCTGGGCGCGGTTCAGCGTGCGCAGCAAATGCAGGATCTCGCGGCCCGTCTGGTGATCGAGATTGCCGGTCGGCTCATCGGCCAGCAGTACTTCGGGGCCGGTGACCAGCGCCCTGGCGATCGCCGCGCGTTGCATCTCGCCGCCGGACAGCTCACGCGGTTTGTGCTTGAGCCGATGTTCCAGACCGACCAGCGACAACAATTGCGTCGCCGCTTCCACATGCGCCTTGCGCTGGCGCAGATACTGAAACACACCGGACGCGATCATCTGCGGCGCGAGGACGTTTTCCAACATCGTCAGCTCAGGCAGCAGGTGATAAAACTGGAAGATCATGCCGAACTGCCGATTGCGCAAAGCATCGCGATCGCGCGCCGGCAGGTTGTCAATCCGCCGTCCGCCGAAGTGAATCTCGCCGGCGTCAGGAGCGTCGAGCGTGCCGAGCAAGTGCAACAACGTGCTCTTGCCGGACCCGCTTTGGCCGATGATGGCCAGAAACTCGCCACGCCGGACTTCCAGATCGACTCCGCGCAACACGGGAATCGTGACTTGCCCTTTGCGGTAGCTTTTCTTCACCTGGCGCGCAGACAATTGCGTTTCACCCGAGCGAGGAAGCTGCGGTGCGGGCGATGGCGCGACGCGATGGGGCGCGCGCGGGGACCGACGCTGCGAGGAATCGGTCGTAGGGAGCGATGGCGTGTTACTCATATCGCAGGGCCTCCACCGGATGCAGTCGCGCGGCGCGCCGCGCTGGGAGTACGCTGGCCATCACCGCGATAGCCACGGCGCCGAGCACGATCCAACTCACCGTGAACGGCGAGATATCGACGGGAATCTCATAGAAGTAATAGATCGAAGGATCGAACACTTCCTGGCCGGTGACCCAGGCGAGTAGCCCGGCGATTTCATTGATGTTCAGCGCGAACAATAGCCCCAGCACCATCCCAGCGCCGGAACCGACCGTGCCCAGCGACAGTCCGTACGTCAGGAAAATACCCATGATTCCGCGACCCGGCGCGCCGAGCGATTTCAAGATGCCGATGTCGCGCGTTTTTTCCACGACGATCATGTAGAAAATCGCCAGGATGCCGAAGCCAGCCACGGCGATGATCAAGAACAATAGCACGTTCAAGATTGCCGTTTCCATTTGCACCGCGGCCAACAGCGGCCCCTGCTTGTCGCGCCAGGTTTGCACGCTGTAGAACTCGGGGAACGCGGCCCGGAGCTTGTCTCGCACGACGTCCGGATTCACGCCAGGCTTGAGCTTGATCTGAATCGCCGAGGCGTAGCCGATGCCGGTCGGCTTGTCGACCATCTGCAACAACTCTTGCAGATTCTTGAGCGGCACGAAGCAAAAGCTCGAGTCGTACTCGCTCATCTTGCTTTCATAGAGATCGACGACGGTAAAAAAGTCGTACGTCCCTTTGATTTCGGTATCCATCGACGAGGCGCTTGGCACGGTGATCGTCACATCATCGCCGGGCAGACAAAGGAAGTGCTCCTCGCCATCGCCGCGCTGATAGTTCACCAAACCGATGCCAAGTACAATCCCCGGCCAGGTGCTTTTTGCGGGATCAAACTCCGCGGCTTCCGGCTCGACGGTAGCGCCTGCCGACTTGAAGGGGTCCGCTACGCTCTCTTCCGTCGGCGACGCAACAATACCATCTGGCGATTCCAGTTTCGCCGTCGCCGCGGCGAGTTCCGCGGCTTGTCGCGCATCTTCTTCGCGCCAGCGGCGATCCAGTTCCGCGCGGCGACGGCGCATCTTCCAGCCGGCATCCTCCATCTGCGGGCGTTCCGGCGCATCCTTCGCATTCGGATCGCGCGTCCGATAGCCGCCGTCACGGAGCGAGAAACTGAAGTTCTTTTGATTCTCGGGATGCTGCAGATACTGACTGTAATCGCCGACATTGCCGTACGTCGCGGGTTCGATGCCGATCAACGTAATCGGCCGCACGATGCGCTGACCCGTGTAGTTGAACGCCAGCATCGCCGGCACGTGGACCGTGGGAGTCATTCCCTCGATGTCGTCGCCGGCGATGTCCCGCACCATGGCCATGTGCCGGTCCGGGTCGAAGAACCCGGTCATCGACTGCGACTCCAGCACGACATCGGAGAGAATGCCGTGGATGCGGGTCTGCATCTCGCGTGAAAACCCGGCCATCACGCTATTAACCACAATCATCGTCGCCACGCCGAGCGTGACGCTGATAATCGAAGCCAAAGCGATGTACCGTGTGCGCAGATAGCGCCAACAGAGCAAGAACTTATACATGGCGAATCCTTTCGCGCGTTGCCGGTAAGCGTCTTCTATTCAGTCGCACGTTCTAGGGAACGTAGTCGAAATTCGTCATTCTCCTGCTTCTTTTTCCTCGCGCAGCAGCGGAAACAGAATCACGTCTCGGATCGACGCGCTGCCGGTGAGCAGCATCACCAGACGGTCGATGCCGATCCCCAGCCCGCCGGCCGGCGGCATGCCGTGGCGCAGGGCGCGGATGAAATCGTGATCCATCTTGGCCATGGAATCCTCTTCCTTCTGGCCGGTCAGCTGCGTGCGG
>JAWXBP010000001.1 GCA_034440135.1 Planctomycetia bacterium | reverse complement strand
TTCGCGATCGCGTCAACGGACGAGGCCGACGCGCTGTCTACGTCAGAAAAGAATCGAGATGGTTCGCGGCATCAGCGTCTGATCGAGCACGATCTTGCGCGCGGCGATGCGCCATCCATCACCAGTCCGCCGTAGCCGGTCTTCGCGCCGGCCCACGTAGAATGCTTCTGTGCGCTCAAGCCTCGTCTGGTAGACGAGCATGTTGCAGCCGACTTCGACTTCCCCGTCGGAGCGTTCTTCGATCTCGAAGTTCGACAGGAGATGCCGGGTTCGGGACGGCGGTGTCTCCGCATGGGCAAGACCCGTGTGGAGGCGCTGTACGCGCGCTTTGAGAAAGTCCTTGTCGTCCTCGAAGACGGCCATCTCTCCGAGGCGCCGGATCGCTTCTCCGTGATCGCTCGTGGTTTCTCGCACGGGCATCCAGTAGCGCACGTCATCCGTGAGCAGCGCAAGCCAATCGTCGTAGCGGGCATCGTCTAAGAGGCGCGCCTCGCGAAAAAGAAAGCGCTCAACGTCTAACTGAAGCTCGGGCGTGACCATGGCTCTTCTTCGCGGCTTGTTGTGCACGTAAACGCGCGGCGGCGCCATTCTTGATCTTGGCGCGGCCGACGGACGGAATCTTCGGCTTGGAGGGCGGCGGCGACTCCATTAGCTCTGACCAATATCCGTAGTAGCTGCGCTGGCCCTGTTCCGAGAAATAAGGCCCGAGGCGGCCGGGAAGCTCCGGCGGCGGATTGCAGCGATCCTCGTAACCAAGGCCCATCTTGTAATTGAAATCGAGCGTCTGACCGATCACGCCGCGAGTTGCCTCGGTTACCTGCTCGAAATTCTCGGTGTCATCTTGGCCCGCGATGCCGGCGACGGCCTGCTGGCGCGAGAAATCCAAGCGGATGATCTCCTTCACCGCGTCTGGCGCCGCACTGTCGAAAGCGCACCATTGCCACGCCTCGATCATGTTGGCCCCGCGCGGATGCCAAAGATAGAGGCCGATCGGCCGAAGCGCGCTGAAGTTATTGAGAGAGAAGTTTGGAAATATGTTGCCAAACGCGATCGTGTACACTTTGGACTGCGCCTTGCTCACCTTCTTCTCCAGCGCCGACTTGGTCTCACGGACATAGTCGACAACTTCCGGGCCCATTTCGCGCGCGAGCTCGAGGTCGGTTTCGTATCGCTCGTTGTTGGCCGAAATGCCGCAGAGGCCATGGCCATGGCGCGTCGACACTGAGAGCAAGTTCGGCGCCTTGTAGAACGTGACGGGATTGAGGAGCCTTATTCCGATGCGGAAGATGGAGCCGTGGGAGTACGGCAGATGATAGGTGTCGCCGGCGAAGTTCTCGCCCGAGAGCTTCCAGTTCGCTTTGCATTCATAGCGCTGGCGGCCGCGCAAAAATTCGATTTTGCCCAGCGGTCGATTCAGCAGCACATCGAAGTACCAACGAAGGTCGCCCAGATACTCATCGAGGCTAATGGAACCCGCATCCATGTTGCCAAATATGAAACCGCCGTAGGATGTAACCTTTGGTATCTCAAACAGACCCCATTCCTCGCGATTGATATCGCCGAAATATCCCTCCTTGAGGAACGGGACGCCCACGAGTCGTCCGTCGTTGGCGTAGGTCCAACCATGGAACGGGCAAGTGAACTGTCCGGCGTTCCCCGAATCAGTACGGCAGAGTCGCATGCCACGATGCCGGCAAGAATTGAGAAAGACGCGGACCCGATTCTTCTTGTCGCGCCAGACGATGACCGGGTCTTCACCCATGTAGTTAGTGAAATAGTCGCCGGGATTTGGGATTTGAGCTTCGTGGCCTAGATAGAGCCACACCTTCGCGTAGATCCGTTTCAACTCCTCCGCGTATATCTCTGGATCGAAGAAGATGCGTCGACTGACAAGCCCGCTTTTGGCGTCCACCAGAGTTCCGTTCCGACCGACCATAGTGTCCTCGCTCTTCTGCTCGTCCTCGATTTGATTCCGCGGCTGAATCGCTCGATCCACCGGGCTTAGAACATACCAATAGGTTCCTGGCCGAGCCGATAGCCGCCGACCAACGTTGCGATTTGATTCCAGTTGAGACTCAGATGATGCGCCACCGCGTGCACGTCGCGCCAATGCCTTTGGATGGGGTGATGGTTAAGCAAGCCTGCGGCACCCACCACGTCGAACAGCGAGTCCACCGCTTCGCGCGCCATCCGCACGCCGAAACCAACGCTGCGCCGATTATCAATGCGCTGATCGAGGGTCAAAGCGCGGCCGGACATAAGCAGTCCCATGACATTGTCGCAGTCGCGGTGGATTAGCGTGCGGCCGGCGTCGACCATGGCTTCCGCCTCGGCAAGCGCGATCTGGACTGTCGCAAGATGGGCGAGCGGCGTCTGCTTTCCCGTGACGCCGCCCACGGTTTTTCGAATCCGAACCTCCGCAATGAAGTCGTTGATCGCGCCTTGTGCGGCGCCTAGCGCCACGCCCGAGAGGAAATAGCTGAAAATCGCATAGAGCGGCGCGCGGAAGATCGGGTGGGTATTCAACGAGAGGCCGGGCGCCGCGCACGAATTGCAGGCGGCGAGGCCCAGAAAACGGTGCCGCGGGACAATGACATTGTCGACGGTCACGCTGTGGCTGCCGGTGCCCGTCAAACCGACGGCACGCCAGTCGTCTATGATGCGATAATCCTCACGCGGCAGCAGAAAGAAGCCTTGCTCAGCGTTGCCGCCGTCGGCGTCGACGACGCGGCCGCCGAACAGGCACCATTCGCTGTTGTCGATGCCGCTGACGTATCGCCATGTTCCCGAGAGACGGAACCCGTGCAGCGTTCGCACGCCCACGCCGACGGGCATGTACCCGGCGGCGACGAGGGCTTCGTCGTGGGTGCCCCAGACGTCCTCCTGTGCCTGGACTTCGAAGAGGCCTACATGCCACTGCAGCAGTATGTAATTGCAGTAGACCCAGGAGCTGGACGGACAGCCGCGCGCCAGCGCCTCGGCGACACGCGCAGCGACACCGAAATCGGTGGCTATCCCACCAAAGTGCGGCGGCTGTAATGCGCGCGTAATTTTGGCGCGGCGGAAGTCGGCAATTGTTTCGTCGGAAATTTGCCGGTTCCGCTCTGTTTCGGTCGCGCGTGCGCGAAGAACCGGCTCCAGATCGCATGCACGACGTATCAGACCGGCGCCATCCACCTCATCAGATTCGGCGTTAAGCGATACGGCGTGCATCCGAAACCCTTGCGAAGCCTGGCCCGAGCGACCACGGAGCGCCCGGCTATGCCGAGA